>NZ_LPVS01000043.1:0-105755 GCF_014843905.1 Mesorhizobium silamurunense
TACCCCCGAGTCATAACGCCGCGGCCGCCACCGGTTTTGCCCCGGTTACATTCGTCCGGGCTAATGTTCGGATCTGTTTGGATATTTCCCTTTGCATACGGATGCAAAAAGCAGCGCACCGGAGCGCGGCAAATCCTTTGCCCATGTGGCGGAAGCCTCCTGGGGAAAGGGTCTCAGCACCCTGCTTCGCATCATGCGCATGACGCTGCGCCACCCCTGGCAAGTCGCGATCACCATCGTTTCGACCTTCATAGCCGCGACGCTGCAGCTTCTCATTCCACGCTTGCTGGGGCAGCAGGACGCTTTCCTGTTCACGACCTCGATCGAGAACAACATCGCCTACGGCAATCCCTGGGCGCGCGAGACCCGCATCGAGCGGGCAGCCGAATCCGCCCAGTTGCACAACTACATCATCGGGCTTCCGTCCGGCTACACCACGATCGTCGGCGAACGCGGCGCGTCGCTTTCCGGCGGCCAGCGGCAGCGCCTGACCATCGCCCGCAGCCTGATGCTGCGGCCTTCGGTGCTGGTCTTCGATGATTCCACCGCGGCCATCGATGCCGGCACCGAACAGCGGATCCGCGCGGCGATGAAACGCTTCGCCAAGGATCGCGTGACGCTCATCATCTCGCACCGGCTGAGCTCACTGATGCATGCTGACCAGATCCTGTTCGTGGAAGGTGGCAGGATCGTCGAGCGCGGCACGCATGGGGAGCTGCTGGCGCTCGGCGGGCGCTACCGCGCGCTCTACGACCTGCAGCTGCGGCCCGACGACGACCGACCCGCCGCATTGGGAGCCGCGTGATGTCGGACCCGCGCGACGACGAGAAGGAAGACACCAGAGGGCGGCCGGCAAAGGCGGTCGTCGGCTCGCACCGCGACGAGGAGGAGGTTTTCGGCAAGGCCTATGATCCGCGCATCGTGCGGCGCATCTGGAGCTTCGTGAAACCCTATCAAGGCCGGATTTTCATCTCGGTCGGAGCGGTGCTGGTGTTCACGCTGACGCAATTGGCGATCCCGCTGGTCATCCGCTACGCCATCGACCACGGCATGGCGCCGGGCAGGCTGGACCGATCGGTGATGGTCTGGGCGACCGGCGCTTTCGCGGCGGTCATCCTTGTGAACTATGCGGCGAGCTATGCTCAGGAGAGCGTCGTCGGCAAGGTGGCCGAGAACGTACTCTCCGACCTGCGCCGCGCCATGTTCGGCCATCTGCAGCGGGTTTCGCTGAGCTTCATGGACAAGACCGAGGTTGGCCGGCTGATGTCGCGCCTGCAGGGCGACGTCAATTCGATGCAGGAATTCCTCGAGACATCGGTCATGTCGGTGGGCGACATCGTGCTTTTGTTCGGCATCGTCAGCGTCCTGCTGTGGCTCGATTTCCGGCTCGGGCTGCTGACGCTCTCGACCATGCCGATACTGTTCATCGTTCGCCTGTTCTGGCTGCCGCGCGCCAAGGTCGCCTTCATGGCCGCGCACGAAACCAACTCGATCGCCAACGGGGCGCTCGCCGAAGGCATTCACGGCGTGCGCACCGTGCAGAGCCTCGAGCGCCAGCACGTCAATTTCGAGCTCTATGACGAAAAGGTGCTGGCCAATCTCAATGCCCATCTGAGATCGGCCAGATACGCGCAGGTGATGGTGCCGATCGTCGACACGCTGACCGGTATCGCCATGGCCACAGTCATCGTCGTCGGCGGTTCGATGGTGCTGTCGCACAGCCTCGACGTCGGCGTCATGGTGGCGTTCCTGTTCTACATCCAGCGCTTCTTCGATCCGATCCGCTCGCTCACCATGCAGTACAGCGTCATGCAACGCGCCATGGCTTCAGGCCAGCGCATCTCCGAAGTGCTCGACGTGCCGGTGGACGTCGCCGACAGGCAAGGCGCTGTGGCGCTGTCGCGTGACATGGACGGCTCGGTCGAGTTCAGGAACGTCACCTTCGGCTACCGGCGGAACCAGCCGGTGCTGAAGAATGTCAGCTTCCGCGTCAATCCGGGCGAAACGGTCGCGCTTGTCGGTCCGACCGGCTCGGGCAAGTCGAGCTCCATGGCGCTGGCGCACCGCTTCTACGACGTGTGGTCGGGTCAGGTTCTGGTCGGCGGGCACGATGTGCGGGACCTGACGCAGGATTCGCTTGGGGAACAGATGGCGATGGTGCTGCAGGAGCCGTTTCTGTTTTCCGGAACGGTTCTGGAGAACATCCGCTATCACAAGGCCGGGGCAACCCGCGAGGAGGTGGTTCGTGCGGCGAAAGCCGTCGGCGCGCACGACTTCATCGAGCAGCTGCCTGACGGGTACGACACCGAACTCGAGCAACGCGGCGGCAATCTCTCGCTCGGCCAGCGGCAGTTGATCAGCTTCGCGCGGGCGCTGGTGGCCGACGCCAAGATCCTTGTGCTCGACGAAGCCACGGCCAGCATCGATTCCTACACCGAGATGCTGATCCAGAAGGCGCTGATAAAACTGCTGGAAGGCAGGACCGGGCTCGTCATCGCCCACCGGCTGGCCACCATCCGCGGCGCCGACCGCATCATCGTCTTGCAGAACGGCGAGATCGTCGAAAGCGGCAACCACGAACAATTGATGGAACGAAAGGGCCTCTACGCCCGCCTCTACAACATGAACTACGCCTCGTTCGACGACATTTCCGAGGAGGAGATGGGAATGGACGCAGTGGCCGGCAAAGCGACGTAGCCGCCAGTATGGGCTGGGCCGCAGCCTGGCGCAGGACGAAGCAGCCAAGATCCTGAGCGCGGTGCAGGAGAAAGCCGACAAGCCCATCGACCCGGTCCTTCGCGCCAAGACGCGCCTGCAGTTGCAGAAGCTGAAAGAGGATGCGAACCCCTGCTACATCAAATTGGAGCCCGCGAAGGCAAACCTGCCCCCGCTCGAGCTTGCCGGCGCTTGATGCGGGCCTTGCGAAGCTGGACAGCCGCGACGGCCCGCGTCGTGGACTGAACTACCCAAGCGTTTGACTGGCCAGTGCATAGGTTATCGGCCCAACTCCGTCGCCGACGGCAAAATCGGCGAGGCGTTTGCCTGACGACATGGTCAGAACGGTGTCGAAGACCGGCATTCCGCTGTGCGACAGAAATGCGGCGAACTCGCCGCTTTCCATATGGGTGTCCACACGCAGGAAGCCGCCCGAATGCTCGGCCACGTGCGGCCGAACCACCGCGATGGCATCGGCATCCTGCACCGCCACGACCGGACCGACGACGTGGCCACGGCCGAACGGGCGGCACAGGGCGAAGGCCTTAAGCGCCCCATCGTCGAAAAGCCCGTAGCCGACTGACTGGTCGAACAGCTTTTGGACAAGCGCTTCCCTGCGCACCCCGAAACCGGCAGTGTCGAGCGCGATGATCGCTGGCACATGCTCCGCCCGCAATCGCCGCACCTCGCTATCCGCCTTTTCCATGCTCGCCGACCCGATCGGATGGACAACCCCTTGGCAATGGTAGACGGTCTTCTCCGGCTGAAAGTCGAGCGAAAGATAGAGCCGCCTTGCAGCACGGGTCGCATTTAGGCGCAGATCGCGTCCGGCAACCTTCTCGAGGGCCCGCTTCATCAGCCACTGCGCCGCCCCGAGCGTCTGAAGACGCGGCGAGGTGATGACCATCCCCACGGTGGCGAAACCGGCGCCATGCGGGAACCACATGGCCGAACCGAGAACCCGGCCGATCTCATCGAGCGCCACGAAGCCTTGTCCCGATTCACGCAGGAATTGCCAGTCCTCGGCCCGATGCGGCCATCCCACCGACAGCGAGAGCACGTGCAATCGGTCCAAGTCGACATCTTGGACGTCGCCGATACGCATCGAGAAGGCATCGATTTTCAAGCTTTCGGACGGCTTCACTTTCATGGCCCTGAAAGAACCCTCAAAAATCAACGGGCGACAGACCGCCCGTACCCGCCAACGCTAGACAAGCAAACCCCATACGATTTGCTCGAAAGCCCTGCATCAACGCAAGATTCAACTGAAACACTTCCGCTTTCGGCATGCAATCGCGAAGGAACGCACACATCCTCTCCGGAAATTCACCAGCAAGCGGCATCGATTGCCGGTGAACCTTAAATGCCTTGAGGGCTGGAATGGACGTCTTAGACATCCTCGACCGTCTCGTTGCCTTTCCATCGGTCGCTGGCAGGGCGAACGGAGACATCGTCGGCTGGATCGAGGCCCATCTCGCCGAACAAGGAGCGAAGGTCATTCTGCTTCCAGGACCGGAAGGCGACCGTTCCAATCTTTTCGCGACGATCGGCCCCGCCGACGTCCCGGGCTACATCCTGTCCGGTCACATGGACGTCGTTCCCGCCGGTGAGCCGAAATGGAGTTCGGCCCCTTTTTCGCTGCGCCGGGAGGGCGAGCGGCTCTACGGACGCGGCACCACCGACATGAAGGGGTTTCTCGCCGCCGCTCTCGCGGCCGTGCCTGCGCTCGCGCGGCTGCGCCTCGCCAGACCGATCCACCTCGCTTTCTCCTACGATGAAGAGATCGGGTGCCGGGGCGTGCCGCATTTGATCGCCCGTCTGCCCGAGCTTTGCGCGAAGCCCCTCGGCGTCATCGTCGGCGAACCGAGCGGCATGAGCGCCGTGCGCGGCCACAAGGGTAAGGCGGCCGCCCGTGTGATCATCAAAGGGCGCTCCGGCCATTCCTCGCGGCCCGACCTCGGGCTCAATGCCGTCCATGCCATGGCCGATGTGCTGTGCTCGGCCGTCAGCGAAGCGGATCGGCTGAGGCAGGGTCCGTTCGACCCGGCCTTTGAACCAGCCTATTCCTCGCTGCAGGCCGGCGTGATCGCGGGCGGACAGTCGGTCAACATCATCCCCGACACGTGCACGCTGGAGCTGGAGGCGCGCGCCGTACCCGGCGTCGACCCGCCCAGCCTGCTCGCCCCCATCAAGGCGATCGCCGAAACCTGTGCAGCCGAAGGCTTTCAGGTCGAGTGGATGCCGATCAGCACCTATCCGGCACTGTCGCTGCCGCAAGACGCGGCGCTGGCGGGACTGTTGCACGAGCTGACCGGCGAAGCGCCAGTCGCCGCCGTCAGCTACGGCACCGAGGCCGGGCTTTACCAGGCCGCCGGCTTCGATGCGATCATTTGCGGACCCGGCGATATCGGCCGCGCCCACAAGCCGGACGAATATATTTTGGCCAGCGAGCTCGCCGCCTGCCAGCGCATGATCGAAGCACTGGGTGCCCGCTGCTCGGCTTGAAGGGAACCGAATGACCTTCCTGTTCAATTCCGACCCGCGACGCGGCGCGATCTTCGCCGAGGCGTTCGCCGCGGAATTACCGGACCTCCCCTTCGCCATGGATGCCGAGACGGTCGATCCCGACGCGGTGCGGTACCTGATCACCTGGACCGTACCGGAGAACCTCGCCCGCTACAGGAATCTGGAAGTCCTGTTCTCCATCGGCGCCGGCGTCGATCAGTTCCGCTTCGATGCGGTGCCCGCGAAGGTGAAGGTCGTGCGCATGATCGAGGAAGGCATCGTGCGCATGATGCAGGAATATGTGATGCTGGCCGTGCTCGCCCTGCACCGCAACCTGCCGGCCTATCTCGCCCAGCAGCGCGCCGGCGAATGGCGAGATATCCCGCAGCTCCAGGCCAGGGCACGCCGGATCGGCGTGCTCGGCCTCGGGCAGCTCGGTGAGGCCGTCCTCGACCGGCTGAAACCCTTCGGCTTCCCGCTCGCTGGATGGAGCCGCTCGCCGCGGCGGATCGAGGGCGTGACCTGTCATCACGGCGAGCCCGGGCTAGAGGAAATGCTCGCGGTCAGCGACATACTGGTCTGCCTGCTGCCGCTGACGGAAGAAACGCGCGGATTTCTGAACGCCGACCTGTTCGCGAAACTGCCCGGAGGCGCGGCGCTCGTCCAGGCGGGCCGGGGGCCGCAGCTCGACCATGCCGCGCTCCTCGCCGCGCTCGACAGCGGCCATCTGTCGGCGGCGATGATCGACGTGACCGATCCCGAACCGCTGCCCACGGGCCACCCGTTCTGGTCGCATCGCAAGATCATCCTAACGCCGCATGTCGCCAGCGTGACCCAGCCGGCGACCGCCGCACGCGCTGTCATCGACAACATCAGGCGCCACCGCGCCGGTCTCGATCCCGTCGGGCTCGTCGACCGTTCGCGCGGCTATTGAACTCCAACTGGAAAGGCCATCCTTTGTCCCTGCTCAAGACCGTCGATACCGACCCAGCCTTCCAGCCGCGGGCATCCAAGGCGCTGCCCGACCGGCTGATTGCCGGCGACCCCGCTTTCAAGACCTGGGCGCAGGATGTCGCCAAAGGCGACCTCGTCCATACCGGCGTCTGGGAGGCGACGCCGGGCGAGACGCGCTCGATCAAAGGGGAGACGTTCGAATTCTGCCACATCCTCTCCGGCGTGGTCGAAATCACGCCCGACTCTGGCGAGGCAGTGACGTACCGCGCCGGCGACAGCTTCGTGATGAAGCCTGGCTTCACCGGTGTCTGGAAAACCATCGAGACGGTGCGCAAGATCTACGTGACGGTAGGGTAGCGAGCGTCCGGGTCAGGCGCTGACCTTCGCGGAAGATTTTGCTGTCCCTTGCCCCCAGCACGCAACATTCATCGGCGGCGGATCGCCGAACAGCGCATGCTGCGCGCCAGCAAGCGCTAGGGTCTGGTTGATGCTGGAAAGTGGTCGCCCCCATGAGCCTTAGCTTCGATCCGGACACGATTCTCCTCCCCGTTGGCCATTTCATCGGCGGGGAACTGATTTCGGCTGCGGGTGCGATCGAGATGCGCCGTCCGTCCGATGGCAAGGCCTATGCGGCCTCCCCCGTGGCCGATGTGGACTTGGTGGACTGTGCTGTGGAGAGCGCCAAGTCAGCGCTGAAGGCCAGCAACTGGGGCGGCGTTCGGCCGCGCGAGCGCACCAGGGCGCTGCAGGCCTGGGCCGATCTGATCGTGGCGGAAGCTGAAACGCTCGCAAGGATCGAGGCGCTGTCTTCGACCCGGCCCGTCGGCCAGCTCGTCGCCGGCGACATCGCCGTCACCGCCGAGCAGATCCGCTTCTTCGCCGAATTCGCCGACAAGGAAGGCAGCGACCTGGTGCCGACCGACGACGCCAGTCTCGGCATGATCATGAGCGAACCCTATGGCGTGGTCGGCGCGATCACGCCCTGGAATTTTCCCATCTCGATGGCCGGCTGGAAGCTCGGCCCGGCGCTCGCCGCGGGCAATGCAGTCGTGCTGAAGCCGTCGGAAATGACGCCGTTTTCGGCTGTCTACATGGCGCAGCTTGCCGTCAGAGCAGGGCTGCCCGCTGGACTGATCAACGTTGTGCTCGGCGATGGGCCGACGACCGGCACGGCGCTGACCGGCCATCCCGAGATCGCCAAGGTCAGCTTCACCGGCTCGACCCGCGCCGGGTCAGCCATCATGGAGAACGTCGCCCGCACCGGCATCAAGCCGATGACGCTGGAGCTTGGCGGCAAGAGTCCTCAGCTCGTCTTTGCCGATGCCGATCTGGGCAAGGCGGCGGCAGCGATCGCCGGCAGCGTCACCTTCAACGCCGGCCAGGCCTGCGTGGCCGGCACGCGACTGATCGCGGAAAAAAGTGTGGCCGACAGGCTGACGGCCGCCATCCTGGAGAGGATGAAGGAGGCGCGTCCCGGCCCGACCTGGGACGAGGCCACGCAGTATTCGCCGATCATCTCGCAGCGGCAGCGGGCACGTGTCGACGGCATCGTGCGGGCCGCCGTCGAGGCCGGCGGCGAATGCCTGACCGGCGGCAGCGCCATGGACGACCCCGGTTACTTCTACGAGCCGACGCTGATCGCCAATGTCGACCAGGACAATCCGGCGATCGTGGAGGAAATCTTCGGCCCGGTCCTGACCGTCCAGACCTTCGAGACCGAGGACGAGGCGTTGGCGCTGTCCAGCCACCCGACCTACGGACTGGCTTCCGGTCTGTTCACCGCCGACCTGTCCCGCACGATCCGTCTCGCGCGCAAGCTCGAAGCGGGAACCGTCTGGGTCAACCGCTACAGCCGCTCGCGCGACCATATCCTGCCGACCGGCGGCTACAAGCGCTCCGGGATCGGCAAGGACCTCGGCCGCGAGGCCTATCTCGCCAACCGCAGGACCAAGAGCGTCCTGATCAGCCTGTGAAGAGATGCCGATGAAGTCCTATTCGATCGCCCTGATCCCCGGTGACGGCATTGGCCGCGACGTGACCGGCGCCACCTGGACGGTATTGGAAACGGTAGCCAAACGGTCCGGCTTTGCCTTAACCGGAACCGAGTTTCCCTGGTCTTGCCGCTTCTTCAAGGAGGCCGGCCGCATGATGCCCGAGAACGGCATCGAGACCTTGCGCAGCTTTGACGCCATTCTGCTCGGCGCCGTCGGCTGGCCGTCGGAGGTACCGGATTCCGTCTCGCTGCACGGCCTGCTTCTGCCGATCCGCAAGGCGTTCGTGCAATATGCCAACATCCGGCCGCACCGCCTGCTGCCGGGCGTGACGGGGCCGCTGCGGGCCGAGAGCTTCGACATATTGTGCATCCGCGAGAACACCGAAGGCGAATATTCCGGCGCCGGCGGGCGCGTGCATCAAGCGACGCTGGACGAGGTCGCGGTGGAGACCTCGATCTTCACCCGCGCCGGCGTCGAGCGCATCCTGCGCTTCGGCTTCGAGCAGGCGCGGGCGCGGCGCGGGAAACTTGCTTCCGTCACGAAGTCCAACGCGCAGAAATATTCGATGGTCTTCTGGGACGAGATCACGCGGAAGCTGGCTGCAGAGTATACAGATGTCGAAGTGATGAGCTATCACGTCGACGCGCTCGCGGCGCGCATGATCATGGCGCCGGAGAGCCTCGACGTTGTTGTCGCATCCAATCTCTTCGGCGACATCCTCACCGACATCGGCGCGGCGATCCAGGGCGGGCTCGGCTACGCGGCCTCCGCCAACATCAACCCCGACCGCTCGGCGCCATCCATGTTCGAGCCGGTGCACGGCTCCGCGCCCGACATCGCCCATCTCGGCATCGCCAATCCGATCGCCGCCATATGGTCCGGCGCGATGATGCTCGATCATCTGGGCGAGACGGACGCAGCCAGCCGCGTCATGAAGGCGCTCGAGGCGACAACCACCAGAGGCATAGGCACCCTTGCCGGTAAGGACCGCACGGACGCCATCACAGCCGCCGTCGTCGCGGCGCTCACCTGATTGCAAGGTCGTTTTCGATGAAAAGCTTGAAAGACAAAAGTCTCTTCCGCGAGGCCGGCCTGATTGGCGGTAAATGGGTCGCGGCCGGCTCCGGCAGGACGGTCGATGTCATCGATCCAGCGACCCAGACCACGATAGGCACCGTGCCCGACATGGCTGGCCCAGAAACCCGCGAGGCCGTCGATGTCGCGAACAATGCCTACCGGGCCTGGAAGAAGAAGACCCATGCCGAACGGGCCACCCTTCTGGAGACCTGGCATGGCCTCATGCTGGAGCATCTGGACGATCTTGCGCTCATCCTTACAACGGAGCAGGGAAAGCCGCTGGACGAGGCCAAAGGCGAAATCCGCTACGGCGCTTCCTTCGTCAAATGGTTCGCGGAGGAGGCGCGCCGCATCAACGGCCACACCATCCCCTCGCCCACGCACGACCGCCGCATCATCATCCTGAAAGAGCCGGTCGGTGTATGCGGCATCATCACGCCCTGGAATTTTCCCAATGCGATGATCACCCGCAAGGTCGCGCCGGCGCTGGCCGCCGGTTGCACGGTGGTCATCAAGCCATCCGAGTTCACGCCCTATTCCGCGCTGGCGCTCGGCGTGCTCGCTGAACGGGCGGGCATTCCCGCTGGCGTCATCAACATCGTCACCGGTATGCCGTCCGAGATCGGCAACGAGATCATGGCGAACGAGACCGTGCGCAAGATCTCCTTCACCGGCTCGACGCGCGTCGGTTCGCTGCTGATGCGCGGCGCAGCCGACAGCGTGAAGCGGCTCAGCCTCGAGCTCGGCGGTAACGCGCCCTTCATCGTCTTCGACGACGCCGATCTCGACCTTGCCGTCGAGGGCGCGCTCGCCTCGAAGTTCCGCAACGGCGGCCAGACCTGCGTTTGCGCCAACCGCATCCTGGTCCAGGCCGGAGTCTATGAAGCCTTCGCCGCGAAGCTCAGCGCCCGAGTCAACGCCATGACGGTGGGACCCGGCACGCAGCCCGGCGTCGCCATCGGGCCGATGATCAACATGGCGGCGGTCGACAAGATCAATCGCCATGTCGAGGACGCGCTAGCCAAAGGTGCTGAGATCGTGACAACGAGGCCGGCGTTGCCGGACGGTCCTCAATATGTCGCGCCGCTGGTGCTTACCGGCGCAACGAACGAGATGCAACTCGCCGGCGAGGAAACCTTCGGCCCGGTGGCGCCGCTTTTCCGTTTCGAGACGGAAGAGGAAGCGATCGCGCTGGCCAACGGCACGCCTTATGGGCTTGCCTCCTACTTCTACACCGAGAACCTGAAACGCGCCTGGCGCGTCGGCGAGGCGCTGGAGTTCGGCATGGTGGGGCTCAACACCGGCTCGGTCTCGATGGAGATAGCCCCCTTCGGCGGCGTCAAGCAGTCCGGCCTCGGGCGCGAGGGCGCGCAGGCCGGCATCGAGGAATATCTCGAGCTGAAGAGTTTTCACATGGGCGGGCTGGGCTAAGCCCAACCACGCCGGATCGACGATCACTGAACCCGGTCGAGCGCCTTGTAGTAGAGGCCGACCATCGGCAGGAACCAGGGCTTTCCGGAATAGCCGGGGATGGAAGGCCACTCGACACCCTTCATCGGATTGCGGTCCTCGCGGCCGAGCATGGCATCGGCCATGATCATGCCGAGATGAGTGGAAAGCTGGGCGCCATGGCCGGAATAGCCCATCGCGTACCAGACTCCGTCATGATAGCCGGCGCGCGGGAAGCGGTCCTTGGTCATGTCGACCAACCCACCCCAGCAATAATCGATCTCAACCTTGGCGAGCTGCGGGAAGATCGCGGCGAGGCCTGCCCGCAATATCTGTCCGCTCTTGGCGTCGGAGCGCTGGTCCGACGTGGCCGAGAAACGTGCGCGGCCGCCGAAGATCAGGCGGTTGTCCGGTGAAAGCCGGAAGTAGTTGCCGATGTTCATCGAGGTTACGCATGTCCGGTTGCCCGGCATGGTCGCGGCGATCTCGGCGTCGCTCAACGGCCGCGTGGCGATGATGAAGCTGCCCACGGAAATGATCCTGCGGCGGAAATAGCCGAAATTCGGCGTGGTGTAGGCGCCGGTCGCCACCAGCACATTGTCAGCGCTGATCCGGCCGCGTGATGTGGTCAGTTCATGCCGAGCGCCGGACTGCCTGTGATCCGTCACCGCCGCATCCTCGTAGATAGCGGCGCCGTGGCGGACCGCGGCTGTCGCCAACCCGGCCACATACCTGCCCATATGCATCATGGCGCTCTTCTTCGACAGCATCGCGCCGTGGAAGGACGAGCCGATCTCGGATTTGAGATCGGTCGGCGACAGCAGCGCAGTATCCGGATCCACCTCGGCATGGACGGCCTCGAAGTTGCGCGCGATCGCTTCAAAATGCTGCGGCTTGGAGGCGAGCTTCAGCTTGCCGGCGCGGCGGAAGTTGCAGTCGATGCCTTCCTCCGCGACCAGCGCTTCTATCGTGTCGACAGAATCGTCCAGCGCCTGGTAGAGCGCGATTGCGCGTTCCTTGCCGAGCTCCGCCTTGGCCGAAAGGTAACTGTGGGCGAGGCCGTTGTTCAGATGCCCGCCATTGCGCCCGGATGCGCCCCAGCCCACCCGCTCCGCCTCAAGCACCGCCACCTTGGCGCCGGCCTTCGCCAGCTGGCGCGCGGCGGCGAGACCGGTGAAGCCGCCGCCGATGATGGCGGCATCGTAGTGCCCTTCGACAGGGCCTTGCGCCCCACCGGAAAAGACAGGCGCGGTGTCGTGCCAGTAGGAGACCAACTTCATCGGCAATCCGCCTGTTTCAAAGCCCGACCACGCCCGGAAGACCGGAAATATCAGCGATCTCGACATAGCCGTAATACGGGTTGGCCGGTTCGTGGCCGCGGTTGACCCAGACCTTGTTCTTGATGCCGAGGTCGTGCGCCGACATCAGGTCGTAGCGGAACGAAGACGAACAGTGAAGAACGTCTTCGGGACCGCAGCCCAGCATGTCGAACATGTATTCGAACGCCCTGAAGCGGGGCTTGTAGGCCTGTGCCTGCTCGGCAGTATAGACGGCATGGAACGGCGCGCCGAGCTTCTCGACATTGGACATGATCTGGACGTTCATTGCGTTGGACAGGATCACCAACGGAATTTCCTTGGCGACCTTCGCCAGCCCGGCCGGAACGTCCGCATGGGGACCCCAGGTCGGCACGCGCTCATAGACCATCCTGGCGTCGTCGGAGTTGAAGGAGACGCTGTTGCGTTTGCAGGCACGCTCGAGCGCGTTGTGGACGACATCGGCATAGGGCTTCCAGTCGCCCAGGATCTCGTCGAGCCGGTACGCCGCGAAATTCTTGATGAATTCCTGCATGCGCGGCTCGTCGAGCCGGCTGCCGTAGAGGTCGCGCGCCGCTTCCGCCATCTGGAAATTGGTCAACGTGCCGTAGCAGTCGAAGGTGATGTATTTGGGCCTGAAAGAAACCATGTCCGTCGATCTCCGGTGGAAGCACATCCGCGCTGGGATGTCTTCATCATAGGCCGGCAGGCGGCGGGCCACCTGATCGAAAAGCGCCTCCCTAAAGCAGAAAGTTCCGTATCCGCCATCAGGTTTGGCACGCTGTAGCATCTTGAGCCCCGATGGATGCGCCGGTCGGTGGCGTGAAGCACATCCAGTTCGATAGACGCCAGCACAAGATGCGGCGCACCCCCTGCGCAACGGCGAATGATACTGCCGAAGTCGAAACCTTCAGACGATCTGCGGCGCGCCGATGGCCGAGACTTGGGGCAGATGGAAGGATGCCTCATGCAGCAAGGCGAGATCGAGCTCCAGGACTTCAGACCGGACCATATCGAGGGCGCGGTGGCACTGTCTCGTCAGGAAAATTGGCCGCATCGCCCGCAGGACTGGCAGATGGCGCTGCAGCTTTCGAGCGGCGCTGTCGCGCTCGACGACCAGGGCCGGGTGGCCGGAACCATCCTGGTCACGCCCTACGGCGCGGATTGCGCCATGATCAACATGGTGATCGTCGACAGGAACGCGCGAGGCAAGGGGCTCGGGCGCCGGCTGATGGACGAGGCCTTCGCCCTTGCCGGAAACCGCCCGCTGCGGCTCGTCGCGACGACCGACGGCATGCCTCTCTATGAAAAACTCGGCTTCGTTTCGTCAGGCACGATCCTGCAGCACCAGGGCAATGTCGCAACGCTTGGGGCGCCCAAGGACGTGGAGGCTGCAGGTACCGGTGATCTGCCGGAAATCAAGGCGCTGGACCGTGACGCCTATGGCGCTGACCGAGAAACCCTGATTGACGCGCTGGCGGAGCGAGGCCAATTCGCCGTCATCCGCCGCAACGGCACCATCGAGGCGTATGCGGCGATCCGCCCGTTCGGACGCGGCGAGGTGATCGGTCCGGTCATTGCGGGAGGTGCCGACGACGCCAGGGCCCTGATCGGCTTTTTCGCCGCGTCGCGTCCCGGCGCTTTCCTGCGCGTCGATACCGACAGCAGGACCGGCATCGCCGGCTGGCTCGCGGAAATCGGCCTCGCCCATGTCGGCGGCGGCGTGGCCATGGACCGTCCGCCCAAGAAGGACGCGGAGCAGATCAGGCCAAAAGTTTACGCACTCGCCAACCAGGCGCTCGGGTAGGGCATGATCTCGAAAGTTTCACTTTTCGGAGAAGATCATGCTTCAAAAACAAAACCTTAGGGCGAAGTGACGATTCAAGGAAGCGTCATCTCGCTCTAGTCCGGAGGACAACAATGCTTGCCAATTCCCTGATCGAACTCGATCGCGCCCATCTCATCCATCCGGTCTCCTCATATCGCGGCCATGAGGCTCTCGGCGTGCGCGTGCTGAAATCGGCGAAGGGCGCGACGGTGACCGATGCGTCGGGCCGGCAACTCCTCGACGGTTTCGCGGGGCTCTGGTGCGTCAATGCCGGCTACGGCCACGACAGCATCGTCGAGGCGGCGGCCCGGCAGATGCGCGAGCTTCCCTATGCCACCGCCTATTTCGACCTCGGCTCGGAGCCAGCCATCCGGCTCGCCTCGGAGTTGGCCGAGCGCGCGCCCGGGGATCTCAATCACGTCTATTTCACGCTTGGCGGATCGGACGCGGTCGACAGCACCATCCGTTTCGTCCGCTACTATTGGAATGCAAGGGGCGAGCCAAAGCGCGACCAGTTCATTTCGATCGAGCAGGGTTATCACGGGTCGTCGGTGGTGGGCGCCGGGCTGACCGCATTGCCGGCCTTCCACGCCGGCTTCGGCATCCCCTTCGAATGGCAGCACAAAATCCCCTCCCCCTATCCCTATCGCAATCCGCTTGGCGAAGACGGCGACGCGATTATCGCCGCATCGCTCGCCGCGCTGGGGGCCAAGATCGAGGAGATCGGGCCGGAGCGGGTCGCCGCCTTCTATGCCGAACCGATCCAGGGCTCGGGCGGTGTCATTGTCCCGCCAAAGGGTTGGATCAAGGCGATGCGCGAACTCTGCCGGGCATACGGCATCTTGTTCATTGCCGACGAAGTGATCACCGGCTTCGGTCGCACCGGGCCTCTGTTCGCCTGCACGGACGAGGACATCGTTCCCGATTTCATGACGACCGCGAAGGGGCTGACCTCGGGCTATGTTCCAATGGGCGCCGTGTTCATGGCCGATCATGTTTACGACGTCATCGCCGATGGCGCGGGCGGCTCGGCCGTCGGCCACGGCTACACCTATTCCGCGCATCCCGTCAGCGCCGCGGTCGCGCTCGAGGTGCTGAAGCTCTACGAAGCCGGCCTGCTGGAGAACGGCGCCAGGGCCGGCGCCCGCCTGATGGCGGGCCTGTCGGGCCTGAGCGATCACCCATTGGTCGGCGATGTGCGCGGTCGCGGCATGCTTGCCGCAATCGAGCTGGTAGTCGACAAACAGAAGAAAACGCCCCTTCCGGCCTCGGCCATGCCGGCGCGACGAATCTTCGACAGAGCATGGGACAACGGCCTCATCATCCGTGCCTTTGCGCATGGGGTTCTCGGCTATGCCCCCCCGCTCTGCTGCACGGACAGCGACGTCGATGCGATCATCGAGCGCACGCGCCGAACGCTGGACCAGACGCTGGACGATGCCGATGTCCGCCAGGCCCTTGCATGAAGGCCGACGCATTTTTCGCATCTCGAAATATCGCCGGGGCAGACGATTTCGCAATTTTGTGCCGCTGCCTCGCGGCTTTTCGGCGAATCCAGCGCGGGGGAAGTGCCAGACTGCTTTTAAAGAACAGGCCAGAGAGCTCGAATTTCCGGGCTTTCAAACAAGGCCGACGCCCCGGACAGCACGGAATTATGTTCTGTTCAGCACATGCAATTCGGCCGCGCGCAGAGGAGAGCCAGTCTTGGCCAGGGGCTTTAACGAATTCAAATACATGACCTTCGATGTGGTCGGCACGCTGATCGACTTCGAAGGCGGCATCACAAACTGCCTGGCCGGAATTGCCGCCGAGGCCGGCGTTTCGATCGACGGTGAAGAGGCGCTGGCCCTTTACCGGCAGGCTCGCTACATGCCCGATGCCGCCCTATTCCCCGACGATCTCGCACGCGTCTACATGGTCATCGCGCCGCGGCTCGGCCTGCCGGTCGAGGAGAAATACGGCCTGCGCCTGCGGGATTCCGCCAGCCTCTGGCAGGGCTTTCCCGACAGCGCGGCGGCATTGGCCGACCTTGCGAAGTCTCACAAGCTGATTGCCATGACCAATGCCCGGCGCTGGGCGCTCGACCATTTCGAGAAGCAGCTCGGATCGCCCTTCTTCGCCACCTTCACGGCCGACGATACCGGCACGGAGAAGCCGGACCCGGCCTTCTTCCAGAAGGCCTTCGATTTCGTCGCCTCCCGCGGCGACGGCAAGGACGACATCCTGCATGTCGCCCAAAGCCAGTATCACGACATCGGCATATCCCGGGCGCTTGGCATGACCAATTGCTGGATCGAGCGCCGGCACACCCAGAAGGGCTACGGCGGCACGATCGAGCCCGAGCGCTTCACCGTGCCGGACTACCACTTCACCTCAATGGCCGCCCTTGCGTCGGCCGTGCGGGAAAGCCTGAAGGAACGAACCTGAGCCCAAACCCGGAAAGCCGCAGCAAGACGAGCATACCGACGAAACCGACAGAAAGGGGAATGACATGACCGACAAGATCACGAACTGGACCAGGGCAGACGACGCCATGGTCGAAAACGCCATTCGACGGGGCGCAAGCCGCCGAGAACTCCTCAAGATGCTGCTGGCCGGCGGTGCTGCGGTTGCCGCGGGCGGCGTGGTGCTTGGCCGCGCCACCCAGGCCGTCGCCGCCACGCCGGTTTCCGGCGGAAATTTCAAGGCGGCCGGCTGGTCGTCCTCCACGGCCGATACGCTCGATCCGGCGAAGGCGTCGCTCTCAACCGACTATGTCCGCTGCTGCTCGCTCTACAACCGCCTGACCTTCCTCGACAAGGACGGCAAGACGCAGATGGAGCTGGCCGAAAGCTTCGACAGCAAGGACGCCAAGACCTGGACCGTGAAGCTGCGCAAAGGCGTCACCTTCCACGATGGCAAGGACCTCACCGCGGATGACGTCGTCTTCTCGCTGAAGCGCCATCTCGATAAAGCGGTCGGCTCCAAGGTCGCCAAGATCGCCGCACAGATGACCGGCTTCAAGGCGGTCGACAAGTCGACCGTCGAGATCACGCTCGCCGATCCGAATGCCGACCTCCCGACTATCCTGGCGCTGCATCACTTCATGATCGTGGCCGACGGCACCACCGACTTCTCCAAGGGCAACGGCACCGGCGCCTTCGTGCTGCAGACGTTCGAACCGGGCGTCCGTTCGGTGGTCACCAAGAACAAGAACTACTGGAAGTCGGGCAAGCCCTATCTCGACTCCTTCGAATTCATCGCCATCAGCGACGACAGCGCCCGCGTCAACGCCCTGCTTTCCGGCGATATCAATTTTGCAGCCTCGATCAATCCGCGCGCAATGAAGCTGCTGGGGAGCCAGCAGGGCTTCGAACTGTCGAAGACGACCTCGGGCAACTACACGGACCTCAACATCCGGCTCGACATGGATCCGGGCAGCAAGGCCGACTTCGTCGCCGGCATGAAGTATCTCGTCAACCGCGAGCAGATCGTCAAATCGGCATTGCGCGGCCTCGGCGAAATCGGCAACGACCAGCCCGTCTCGCCGGCGAACATCTTCCACAATGCCGACCTCAAGCCGAAGGCTTTCGATCCGGACAAGGCGAAGTTCCACTTCCAGAAGGCGGGCCTGCTCGGCCAGTCCATCCCCGTGGTCGCCTCGGACGCCGCGACCTCGTCGATCGACATGGCGGTGATCATCCAGGCCGCCGGCGCGGATATCGGCATGAAGCTCGATGTCCAGCGCGTCCCATCCGACGGTTATTGGGACAATTACTGGCTCAAGGCGCCGGTTCATTTCGGCAACATCAATCCACGCCCGACGCCGGACATCCTGTTCTCGCTGCTTTACGCCTCCAACGCGCCGTGGAACGAAAGCCAGTACAAGTCCGAGAAGTTCGACAAGCTGCTCGTCGAGGCGCGAGGCCTGCTCGACCAGGCCAAGCGCAAGGAAATCTACGGCGTAATGCAGACCATGATCTCCGAGGAGGCGGGCACCATCATCCCGGCCTACATTTCCAACGTCGATGCCCTCTCCAGCAAGGTGAAGGGTTTGGAGGCGAACCCGCTCGGTGGCATGATGGGCTACGCAATGGCGGAATACCTCTGGCTCGAAGCTTAAGAGGCGCTTGCCGGGGACCGGTCAGCCGGCCCCCGGCACTGCATTGCGCAAGATTGTTCGGCCATACGCAACCGCAGGGAGCGCTTCCATGAAGTCTGGGGTTCTCAACCTCGTGGTGAAGCGGCTGGCAGTCGCGGTCGTCACCCTTCTGATCGTCCTGTTCGCCGTGTTTTTCGCCACCAGCATGTTGCCCGGCGACACCGCGTCGATCCTGCTTGGCCAGGCGGCGACTCCGGAGGCGGTCGCCGGCCTGCGCGAGGCCATGCATCTCAACGACCCGGCGATCCTACGCTTCCTGCGCTGGCTTCTCGGCCTGCTCCAGGGCGATCTCGGCACCTCCTATGCCAACGACATGCCGGTCGCGGCGCTGATCGGCGGGCGCTTCGTCAACACGATGAAACTTGCCGGCATCACCACGCTGATCTCGGTGCCGCTGGCGCTGACGCTCGGCATCACCGCCGCGATGCTGCGCGGCTCCCTCTACGACCGTACCGTCACCATTCTTTCGATCGGGGTCATCTCCGTGCCGGAGTTCATGGTGGCGACGCTGGCAGTCCTGCTCTTTGCCGTTTATCTCAGATGGCTGCCGGCGCTGTCCTCGGTCAACGAGGCGCATTCGCTGACCGACCTCGTGCGCATCTATGCGATGCCCGTGATCACGCTCACCTTCGTCATCTCCGCCCAAATGATCCGCATGACCCGTGCCGCGGTGATCGAGACGCTTTCCACGCCTTATGTCGAGATGGCGCTTCTCAAGGGCGCCTCGCGCAGCCGCATGGTGCTCAGGCACGCGCTTCCCAACGCTCTCGGGCCGATCGTCAACGCGGTCGCGCTGTCGCTGTCCTATCTGGTCGGCGGCGTCATCATCGTGGAGACGATCTTCAACTATCCCGGCATCGCCAAGCTGATGGTCGATGCGGTCGCGACCCGCGACCTGCCGCTGATCCAGAGCTGCGCGATGATCTTCTGCCTCGGTTATCTATTCCTCATCACCGCCGCCGACATCGTCGCCATCATGTCCAACCCGAGGCTCAGATGACGATGGCGCGCACGGTATCCTCCCGACGGTCCTTCCTGGGCCACAGCTACAACCTCGTCGGCGTCGTGGCCTCGCTGGTCATCCTCGCGTGGACGCTGGTCGCAATCTTCGCGCCCTACATCATTCCCCATCCGATCGGCGACATCGTCGACGACGACTATTTCGGCCCGATGCGCCAGGGACTGTGGCTCGGCTCGGACTATCTGGGCCGCGACATGCTCTCGCGGGTTCTGATGGGCGCCCGCTACACCGTCGGCATATCGCTCGCCGCCGTCTGCATCGCCTGCTTTTCGGGCGTCGTGCTCGGCATGATAGCGGCCGTCACCGGCGGCTGGATCGACACTTGCCTCAGCCGCTTCCTCGACGCCATGAACTCCATTCCCAGCAAACTGTTCGGCCTTGTGGTCGTCGCTGCGGTCGGCTCGTCGATCCCGGTGCTGATCCTGACGCTCGCCGTCATCTACATCCCCGGCGCCTACCGCTTCGCGCGGGCGCTCGCCGTCAACATCAACACGATGGATTTCATGACGGTCGCCCGCGTCCGCGGCGAAAACACATTCTATCTCATCGGGTCCGAGATCCTGCCCAACATCATCCGTCCGGTGCTGGCCGATTTCGGCCTGCGTTTCGTCTTCATCGTGCTTTTGCTCTCCGGCCTGTCCTTCCTCGGGCTCGGCCTCCAGCCGCCGCTCGCGGATTGGGGAGCGCTGGTGCGCGAGAATATCGGCGGCCTGCCCTTCGCGGCTCCCGCCGTCATCGTGCCTTCGCTGGCGATCGCCAGCCTCACCATCAGCGTCAACCTGCTGATCGACAATCTGCCGCAGAAGATCAGGGACAGGGACGCATGACCAATCTCGTCGAGGTCAGGAACCTTAGGATCGAGGCGACGACCGACGCCGGACGTCTGGTTGAAATCATCAAGGGCGTCAGCCTCGACATCGGCGACGGCGAGATCGTCGCCCTGATCGGCGAGAGCGGCTCGGGCAAGACGACGGTGGCGCTCTCGCTCATGGGCCATGCGCGGCCCGGCTGCCGGATCACCGGCGGCGAGATCAACGTAAACGGCAAGAACATGGCCGCGCTTCCCGAAAAGGAACGTGCCAGGTTGCGCGGCACCGACATTGCTTATGTTCCGCAAAGTGCCGCCGCCGCCTTCAACCCCTCATCCACGGTCATGGAGCAGGTGATCGAGGTCACGCGGATCCACGGCCTGATGCCTCCCGAACAGGCGCGAAAGCGCGCGATCGAGCTGTTCCGGGCCTTGTCGCTGCCAGACCCGGAAGGGATCGGCGCCCGTTATCCGCACCAGGTTTCGGGCGGGCAATTGCAGCGGCTGGCGGCGGCCATGGCGCTTATCGGCGATCCCAAGCTGGTCATCTTCGACGAGCCGACGACGGCACTCGACGTGACGACCCAGATCGACGTGCTCAAAGCATTCAAGTCGGTCATGAAGGCGGGCGGGATAGCGGGTGTCTACGTTTCCCACGACCTCGCGGTCGTCGCCCAGATCGCAGATCGCATCGTGGTGCTGAAGGGCGGCGAAGTGCAGGAGACCGGCACGACGGCTGAAATCCTTTCGGCTGCCCGCCACCCCTATACGCGCGAACTGCTGGCTGCCTTCGAACCGAAGCCGCGGGGGGCGCAGGCGGACGCAGATGCGGCTGCGAAGCCGCTGCTACGTGTCGACAATCTCACGGCTGGCTACGGGGCGGTCCGTGCCGACGGTCTGCCGCTCATCCGCGCCGTCCACTCCGTCAGCCTGGTCGTGCAGAAGGGGCGCAACCTCGGGGTCATCGGCGAGTCCGGTTGCGGAAAATCGACGCTGGCGCGGGTCATCGCCGGCATCCATCCGGCGGCGGCCGGCGAGATCGTCTTCGACGGCAGAGAACTGGAGCGCGCCGCCAGGAAACGCAGCCAGGACCAGCTGCGCGAGATGCAGATCGTGTTCCAGTATGCCGATACCGCGCTCAATCCGGCCAAGCCTGTCGAGGACATCATCTCCCGTCCGCTAGCCTTCTATCACGGGCTCGACAGGCACGCGCGCTCGAAGCGCGTCGACGAACTGCTCGACATGGTGCGCCTGCCGAGGGCGCTGCGCTACCGTCATCCATCGGAGCTCTCGGGCGGCCAGAAGCAGCGCGTGAACTTCGCGCGCGCGCTGGCGGCAGACCCCAAGCTCATCATCTGTGACGAAATCACCTCGGCGCTCGACACGGTGGTGGCGTCCGCCGTGATCGAGCTGCTCAAGGAGCTGCAGAGCGAGCTGGGACTCTCTTACATCTTCATCAGCCACGACCTCTCCGTCGTCGAGGCCATCTGTGACGAGATCATGGTCATGTACAATGGTGAGAGAGTGGAGCAGATCACGCCCGACAAGTTGAAGGCGCCGACCCACCCCTATTCCAAGCTTCTGTTCTCGTCGGTGCCAAAGCTCGATCCGACCTGGCTCGACGGCCTCGTCCGCGACCCGGAGCTCGTCAGCCAGTACGGCCACCGCTAGAGCAATTCCAGGCAAGGCATGTAGCTTTCGCCGCTTCTACAATTGCGAGCAGAGCCGGTAGGCCTCATAGATCGACGAGTAGATGTCCCTGCTGGCAACCGCGTCTCCAATGCGGTGCAAGACGAACGATCCAGCAACCTGAGGCCCATCGTCCCCCTGGGTCATCGCTCCCATCATGAGCGCGATGTCGGTGACGCCGTTATTGGCAGAGCGGACACGTGCCGCGCTCGACGATGAGTTGGGCCGCGGTCATTTCCGTTTCTGCACCGGTGAGCTCATGCCGGAACCTGGCGGCGATCCCGTTTGCTTGGCGCGCTGCCATGACCAGGCGAAGGTCACTGACGACCCGGATGCCGAGTTCCGCGGCGCGTTTGCGGAAACTCACCCTGTCCGGATAGGGAGTTTCGATCGCCAGCGTGTCATCCGCGATGGCCAAGCTGACCACGCGCCCCATGCGGGCCAGATGCAGAGCGCAGGACACCGCGGCCTGGCGTCCGGTCTCATCGTAGATCAGCACATCGTCCTTCGCCGGCACGACCCCGGTCAGGACGTCCCAGACGCTGTCGCAATGCTCAGCGCCCTCCAGCCATCCCATGTCCGGAATGCCGCCGGTGGCGACGATGACCGCGTCCGGTTTCTCGGCAAGAACGAGATCGGCGTCCGCATAGGTGTTGAGACGGACTTCGACGCCGAGGCGGGCGAGCTCGTCGGCGCGCCAGTCCACTATGCCGATGAGATCCTTGCGGTCGTAGGCGGCGGCCGCGACGAGCACCTGCCCGCCAAGTCGCGCTCCGGCTTCAAGCAGGGTCACTTTGTGTCCGCGCTCGGCGGCGACCCGGGCCGCCTCCATCCCGCCCGGACCACCGCCGACCACGACCACTCGTTTCGGCGTTTCGGCCCAGTCAATGATATGGCTGACGATCGTTTCATGGCCGCTGGCGGGGTTGTGAATGCAGTGGACCTTCTTGTACAGGCAGTAGGACGCGCCGACGCACGGGCGGATGCGTTCTTCTTCTCCCCGCATCACCTTCTCGACGATATGGGGATCGGCAATATGCGCTCGGGTCATGCCGACCAGGTCGACGAGGTTCTCGCGGATCGCATGGCGCGCCGTAGCTACATCCCTGATCGCTGCGGCATGAATGACGGGCAGTCTGGTTTCCCGCTTGAACTCTCCAACCAGCGGCAGAAACGGCGCGCTCTTGCTGAACATGCCGGGCATGTTCTGCTCGGCCAAGGACAGGTCGGTGTCCATCCGCCCAAAGATGCAGTTGAAGAAGTCGATATGGCCCTCCTGCTCGAACAGCCGGGCAAAGGCAACGCATTCCTCGAAATCCGACCCGTCATCGACCGCCTCGTCGATCACGAACCGGAGGCCGACAGCGAAGTCGTCGCCCACAGCTCGACGGATCGCCTCATGGACCATCAGGGCCGAAGCGCGCTCGGTTTTCGAGCGAGCCGCCAAAGGCATCCGCGCGTCTGTTGGTTCTGCGCGACAGGAATTGGCCGATCAGATGGCCGCCGGTTACGGTCTCGATGCCGTCCAGACCGCCGTCCCGGCAACGCCTGGCAGCACTTGCGTAATCCTTGACGATCCTGTCGATGTCCGCCGCGTCCATTTCCTTCGGAAAATTCCGGTTTCGCGTCTCACGAACGCGCGACGGCGCCACCGGCGGGAGCCAGTTCCCGGCATAGGCAGTGGCGCGCCGGCCGAGATGCGAAACCTGGCACATGACGGCCGCGCCATGGCGATGAATTCGCTGCGACAGCGACTGGAGATGAGGGACTATGCGATCGGTCGAAAGGTCCAGTTGACCGCCGCCCCAACTCGAATCGGGCGAGGTCATCGCCGAGCCGCCCGCCATGGTCATCGCCAGGCCGCCGCGCGCTTTCTCCTCATGGTAGCGCTGGTAGCGCTCGAGCGGGAGACCGCCGTCGTCCAGCATCGAGGCATGGCTGGTGCTGACGATGCGGCTGCGCAGCGTCAGACCTTTGAGCCGAAACGGCTGAAGCAGAGGATCGCCGGATGCGCTGCCTGCTTTAGATGCCGCCGCCTTCACGTGCTGTTCCTCGCCATTCATGAAGGTTATAGTTCGCTATTTGCGAGACTGCAGAAAGCTTGAAAATTGTTGGAGCAGCTATACGCTGGGCGTATGGCTGGTTTTGCGAAACTCGTCCCTTCCGCGCGCGGGCTGCTTGTCTTCGAGGCTGCCGCCCGGTCGGGCAGTTTTACCGCGGCCGCGCGGGAGTTCAACGTCACGCAACCATCCATCAGCCGCAGCATCGCTCAGCTCGAGGCCGATCTCGGCGTGGCTCTGTTCACGCGAAGTGCCACGGGATTGACCCCGACTGCTGATGGCCGGGCACTCTGGTCGGCGGTGCGCGAAGGATTTAGCGGGATCGAGGAAGTCATCCGCAGGATAAAGGAGAAGAACGCAGCGAGGCCAGTCGTCACGCTCTCCCTTTCGAGTTCACTCGTGACGCATTGGTTCGTTCCGAGGCTGGGAGCCTTCACCACAAAATTTCCGGATGTGGACCTGAGGTTCGAACTGATCGCGGGCGTTTTGCGAGGATCTGCCGAGAATGTCGACCTTGCCACGAGGATCCTGGCCGATGACAATACGCATTATCACCGCTGGGCGTTCTCGCCGGAAATCATCGTTCCGGTGTGCAGCCCATCCTATCTGTCGGACCATGGTCGGTTGATGCATGCCGGAACCGGGGAGGGTCATGTCCTGCTCCACCTGACCGACGCCAGGGAGCAGTGGCTGGACGCCTGGGGCAGTGTAGCCGACCGCAAGACCAGCAGGGCAAAATGGCTCGAATTCTCGGACTACGCAGTCGTCCTTCAGGCCGCGATGAACGGGGAAGGCGTGGCGCTCGGCTGGCTCAGCAATGTTTCAAGGGCGCTGCTTCAGGGAACGCTTGTTCCAGCCTCGGACAGGCAGATCAATACTGGCCGGATCCATCAGCTGATTGCACCGCGCTCACGGCCGGTGCGGCCGATTGTCTCCGATATCTGCGCCTGGATGATCGCTGAGATGCAAGCCGAATTGAAAGCACTGCACCCGATATTGCGGCCTGACATATTGTAGCGACAGGTACTGACTACATCGGAAACAGGCTGGGCAGCGGCATGTGCGCCTTGACGATTGGGGACTTCAGCACAACGAAGCTGAAATACTTGTCGATGCCGATATCCATGTCGGTCAGCCGCTCCATGATCGTCTGGTACTCACCGATGCCGGCGGTCACGAATTTCATCAAATAGTCGTAGCCGCCCGAGACGAGGTGGCATTCGATGACCTGATCTATTTTCTCCACGACAGCGAGAAAGCGGGCGAAGTCCACCTGGCGGTGGTTCTTCAACGTGATCTCGGTGAACACGGTCAGCGTCTGGCCGAGCTTGCCGATGTTGACCTGCGCGGAATAGCCTTCGATGTAGCCCTCCGACTGAAGCTTCTTGACCCGCATCAGGCAGGGGCTCGGCGACAGGTGCACCAGCTCGGCCAGTTCGACGTTGGTGATGCGGCCGTTCTTCTGCAGTTCGTGAAGAATCTTGATATCGATCCGATCCAGTTTCACAGGCCGTCTCCACGAGAGGGTGCTACAGCACAAAATGCTGCCTTGTAGATGACCATCGACACTACCACAGCCCGATGGCCTGTCCATCCGAACGGGTGCCGCTTGAAACGCAGGGACTCCCGAATTCTGCGAGCTCGTCGGAATAAAATTCTGCCTCGGCCCTAACTGCAGCAGCGGCTGCGTGCGCAACGCGGTAGATTGAATTTTCAGGACAGAGAGGACCATGCGCGCGCCGCTGCAGCAAATCGAGACGTACGGCGAACTGCCGCAATCCGCGGACGCGGTGGTGATCGGCGGCGGCATCGTCGGTGTCTTTTCGGCTTACTACCTGGCCAGGCGCGGCATGAGGGTCGCGCTTGTCGAAAAGGGACGCATCGGGGCCGAGCAGTCCTGCAGGAACTGGGGTTGGTGCCGCCAGCAGAACCGCGACGCCCGCGAGCTGCCGATGGCAACCCGAAGTCTCGATCTGTGGGACAGCTTCGCAGCGGAGACCGGCGAAGATACCGGCTTTCGCCGCTGCGGCCTGCTCTACCTCAGCAATGACGAGGCGGAACTCGCCGGCTGGGCGCGCTGGCGTGACTTCGCCAGAACGGCCGGCGTCACCACGCATATGCTCGACAGCGCCGAGGCTGGCGAGCGCGGCCGCGCCACGGGCCGGAGCTGGAAGGGCGGCGTCTTCTCGCCGACCGACGGCACCGCCGATCCATCGCAGGCCGCGCCCGCGGTTGCGCGCGCCATCGTCAAGCTCGGGAACAGCGTGCACCAGAATTGCGCCGCGCGTGGTATCGAGACCGAGGGCGGGCGCCTGAGCGGCGTGGTCACGGAAAGCGGCACCATCCGCACGAAGGTGGCGGTGATGGCCGGCGGCGCCTGGGCGTCCTCCTTTTGCCATCAGTTCGGCTTCCGCTTTCCGCAGGCGTCCGTCCGCTCCTCCATCCTGTCCGTCTCGCCCGGCGCGGAGGGTCTGCCGGATGCGCTGCACACGGCACGGATTTCGGCCACGCGTCGAGGCGACGGCGGCTACACGCTCGCCATAAGCGGGCGCGGACGCGTGGATGTGACGCCGCAGCAGCTGCGCTTCTCCTCGCAATTCCTGCCCATGTTCCTGAAGCGGTGGCGAAGCCTCGCGCCCGGCGGGCTGCAAGGCATGCGTTCGGGCCACGAGACGCTGCAACGCTGGCGGCTCGACCGGCCGACGCCGATGGAGCGGATGCGCATCCTCGATCCGGCGCCGGACCGGGCGACCATCCGCCTGACCCACGCCCGGGCGCTCGAGCTCTTGCCGGCGCTGCGCCAGACCAGGATCAGCGCGGCCTGGGCCGGCTACATCGATAGCACGCCGGACGGCGTGCCTGCCATCGGCGAGACCCATACCGTTCCAGGCTTCTTTCTGGCTGCGGGATTTTCGGGACACGGTTTTGGTATCGGGCCCGGCGCCGGGCATCTCGTCGCCGATCTGATGACCGGGTCGGAACCGATCGTCGATCCGAAGTCCTACGACCCGCGGCGCTTCGATGCTTCGGCCTGGGGGAAAGTCGCCGACTTCTAGTCTCAAGCTCGATATTCCGTCATCGCTTGGCAGGTGAGGATTCCGGAACTGCATCAGCCCTCCCGAAGAAAGGCGCCGATCGGCGCCGGCCGGACAGGGGCCTGCCCGCGAAAGCGGCCGACCGCGTCGGGCGTACAGCCGCCTTGCGCCGCGACGAGCTCAACAGCAGCCAGCTGACAATAGCGCCCCTGGCAACGCCCCATGCCGACCCGTGAAAGCGACTTCACCCGGTTGGCCTCACCGCCGCCGAAATTCGCGCCCTCGCGCACGGCTCCGGCAGTCACATTCTCGCAGCGGCAGACGATCGCTTCATCGGGTAGCGCCCGCACCATCGCGGCTGGCCAGGGAAAGGCACAAGCCAGACCGCGGGCAAAGCGCTCGAGTCGCGCGAGCTTGCGCAGATCGGCACGGACGCAAGAGGTCGGACGCCCAAGATCGCTAAGGCAGGCCGCCGCGGCAAGACGTCCCGCGATCTCCGCTCCGTCCGCGCCGAGGAGACGAACCCCGTCGCCCGCGAGGTAGACGCCGTCGCCGGCCCGACCCATCTCGTCGGTCATCGGCAGCCATTGCCGCCATTGCTCGTCATAGGTGAAGGCGCATCCCGTCAGGTCTGCCAGATGCGTCTCCGCCCGCAAATGCCAGCCCATGCCGATCATATCGCACGGGGTGAGGTGCTCCCGGCCGCCTGCATCGCGCCAGCGCGCCGCCGAGACGCCCGACGCATCGGCCTCGATCCGCTCGAGCGTCGCGCCCGCATAATAGCGCCCGCCGAGCCTCGCTCGCAGGGCCAGACCGCGCAGCGCGACGACCGGACTGGCGGCAAGGCCCCAGAACCCCCGCATCTGCTGGCGCCAAGGAGAGGTGTCCAGCACCGCCGCCACATTCGCTCCAGCCTTGACGAGCTGGGCGCCGACCAGCGTCAGCAAAGGACCCGACCCGACCAGAACGATCCGGCGCCCAAGTGCCACACCCTGCGCCTTGAGCGCGATCTGCGCCGCGCCGAGGCTGTAGACGCCTCCGTTCTGCCAGCCGGGGACAGGTGCGACACGGTCGGACGCGCCCGTGGCAAGGATCAGCCGGTCATAGCCGATCACCTCCACGTCGCCCTCCCCCAGCACGTGCAGCCGCCCCTCGTGCGCGGCGATGACGGAGCTGCCCGCGCAATGGGTGAGCCGCCCCTCTTCGGCCAACCGGTCGAAGAGCGCATGCAGCGCACGCGCCTTCGCCGCCTCCGACCCGTAGAGCTCTTCCGACGTGCGGACGAACCCGGCAGGCGGGCGGCGATAGATCTGCCCGCCCGCGCGCTGCCCTTCGTCGATCACCACCGGGTGCAGCCCTGCCTCGACCAGCGTCGCCGCGGCTCTTATGCCGGCGGGGCCCGCACCCACGATCACGATCCGCGGCGATGACGTCTCGCTCACGGCCAGCTCTCCGGCGGCGTCGTGCGCAACCGCATGCCTTCGGTGGCAGGCGTCGAGCATGCGCGCAGGCGCGGTCCTTCCTCCTGCCACACCCAGCAATCCTGACAGGCTCCCATCAGGCAGAAGCCGGCGCGCAGTTCGGGTCCGAACTCGGAGTTTCGTAACGCACTCTCTGAAGCCAACATCGCGGTCAGCACGGTATCGCCCGTCAGCGCATGACGCATCTCACCATCGAGAAAGAACTGCACCTGTGCCCGGTCGCGCTCGGCCAGCCGGACGATGCGGCCGGCCGTGATCATTCCGCGGCCTCCCGCACCGGCCCCGGACGAGGCAGTTCAGGGAAGCGTTCGCAGACCTCATCGAAGGCCGCCTGAACACCCTCCGGCCCCGAGCGCCCCTTCATGCGGCGGAAGATCTCCGTCTTGGCGAAGAACCGCCAGTGGATCGGCAAGGCGTTCAGCAGAGCGTGCAACTGGTCATAGGACGCCCGCGTCCACTGCGCTTCGTAGCCTTCGCGCTCTGGACCGAAATGAAAATGCCCAGTGGACGGCTTATGCCGCGCGCGCAGACGCTCCGTCGCCTCCTCGTCGATTTCGCCGTCCCGAATGACGATGCCATAATCGCGCTCGGCCGAGGCTGCCGAGACATAGCCGCGCCGTACATCCTGCGCGACCCGCCAAGGCTCGCGTTCATGCGGATCGCCGCGCCCGCCGCCTCCGGCGGAATGAATCTCGAGCACGTCGCCGGGCTGCAGCACCGCCGTGTCGATGTTGCCCAACTGCCGCTCGTGGCCGGTTCCCGGATTGACGACCATGTCCGACAGGCCGGCCGCTTTGCCGCCGAGCACCCCCCAGGGACGGAAGAAGCTGCGGTCGCGGTTGCGCGCCGTGATCCTGGAGTCGGGCGCGAAGACGCGGAAAGCCATCTCGGTCGCCAGCCCGCCGCGCCAACGGCCCGCACCGCCGCTATCCTTAGCGAGGCCGTATTTCACGAACTCGACTGGCGTTTCGGTCTCGGTGATCTCGATCGGCGTGTTCTTGAGATAGGCGGCATCGGCGCCCGATCCATTGGTCCCGTCGCGATGCGGCATCGCGCCGCCGCCGCCCACCACGGGATTTACCGCCGCGATGACGCTCCGGCTGGTGCGCTCGTCGGTGGTCATGACGTTAATGATGCAGTTGTTGCCGGCCGGAGCCGCGGGCAGCCGCTCCGGCACTGCCTGCGAGAAGGCACCGAAGATGACCGACCGCAGCCGCGCGCAGGTGAGCGAGCGCATGCCCACGGCAGCGGGGTGGACCGGGTTCAGCACCGAACCTTGGGGCGTGATGCAGGCGAAAGGCCGGGTGAGGCCCGTGTTGAGCAGGATCTTCGGGTTGAGCGTATAAAGCACGTAATAGACGCCCACCAGCAGCATGGTGTGTCGAGGGTCGCCGCCCGAAGGCACGTTGAGCGAGGAGCCGAGCTGCGGATCGGAGCCGGTGAAGTCGAGCACCGCCTCGTCGCCCCTGATCGTCAGCGTCAGCTTCAGCCGGCAGGGATTGGCCTCGACCGAATCCTCGTCGGCGTAATCGGCGAACTCCCATGTGCCGTCGGGCATGGAGCGCAGCGCGTCGCGCGCCTGCGCCTCCGCATGGTCGAGAAGCGCGTCGACGCCTTCGATGAAGCCTGCCTTGCCGAACTTCCTCACCATCGCCTGGATCTTGCGCTCGCCTGTGTTGAGCGCGCCGACCAGCGCCTTGATGTCGCCGATATTGAGCTCGGGCTTGCGCACATTGGTGCTCATGATCCGCAGGATCGTCTCGTCGAAGACGCCTTCCCTCACCAGCTTCATGGGCGGAAAGCGGATACCCTCCTGATGGATCTCGGTCAGCGCGCGGCTGAGCGAAGCCGGTACTGCCCCGCCCATGTCCGTGTTGTGGATGTGCCCTCCGGTCCAGGCGACGATCTCGCCGTCGACGAAAACCGGCTTCCACAGATGCGTGTCGGGCGCATGCGTAGCGACATGGCCGGAATAGGGATCGTTGGTGAAGGCGACGTCCCCGGGCCGGTAGTCGTCGACCATGGCGATAGCGCGGTGATACGAAAGCCCCGGATACCAGGTGGCGCCGAGTTCCATCGGCACGGCGAAGGTCGCCCCCGAACGGTCCATCAGCATCACCGTGAAGTCCTGCGTCTCCTTGACGAAGGCGGAGTGCGCCGTGCGGTGCAGCGTATGGGCCATGTTTTCGGCCGCCGCGCGGGCATGGTTCGCCAGAACCTGAAGGTTTGTGCGGTCAAACAAGGCGTCACTCCGCGAAGGTCAGCAGAAGATTGAGATGGCGATCAACGCGTGCTTGCGTTCCCGCCGGGATGGCAAAGGTGGTGTCTTCCTGCACCACCACGGCAGGACCGTGGAACGTGGTGCCCGGCACGAGCGTCTGCCGGTCGTGCAGGTCAACGGTCTCGACGCGCGAGCCCGTATAGACCGGGAGTCGGCGCGCCGGATTGGCCGGGGCCTCGATCTCGTCGGTCTCCGGGAAGGAGAGTGCCGGCCCTGCGCCGATCGCCGACAGCCGGGCGTTCACAAGCTCGATCTCGCCCTCGGGGTCGTGGAAATCATAGAGCCGCTCATGGGTGAGGTGAAAGGCCTGCTCGATGGCGGCCATGTCGCAGTCTACCAGCCATTCCGGCGAAAGGACGACCTCGATCTCGTAGCTCTGCCCGACATAGCGCATGTCGCAGGAGAGGCTGAGTTCCGCCGCCGCGTCATGCCCCTGCGCCGCGAGCCAGTCGCGGCCCTCACGCGCGAGCGCCTCGAAGGCCTCGCGGATTGCCGGGAGCGACCTATCCGACAGGGGGCTGAAGATGGTGCGAATGAAGTCTCCGCGCAGATCAGCCACCAGCCCGCCCAGCGCCGACACCACGCCGGGGCGACGCGGCGCCATGACGCGCTTCATCCCGAGCTCGCGTGCGAGGAAGGCGCCGAGCATCGGGCCGCCGCCGCCGAAGGGCATCAGCGTGAATTCGCGCAAGTCGACGCCGGCGCGCGAGGCAAGCTTCTCGACCTCGACGAACATTTCCGACACGGCGATGTCGAGGATCGCCTGCGCGGTCTGCTCGACCGGGCGGCCGAGCCGCGCGGCAAGCTCGCCGACCGCGCGACGCGCCATGCCGGTATCGATCCTGAGCTGGCCATAGGCCATTTCGCTGTGACCGAGCCATCCGCACACCACCATGGCGTCCGTCACCGTCGCCTGCTCGCCGCCACGGCCGTAGCATGCCGGTCCAGGCGTCGAGCCGGCCGACTCCGGTCCGATCCGCAACACACCCTGCGCGTCGACGCTGGCGATCGAGCCGCCGCCGACGCCGATCGAACTCACCGACACGGATGGGATATGGAGCGGAAACTCGCCAATCAACTCGCCGGTCCCGAACTGCGGCTCGCCGTCGATGATGAGCGCGAAGTCGGCGGAGGTCCCGCCGATATCGAGAGTAAGGACCTTGTCCTCTCCGGCCTGACGCGCCAGCCACGACGCACCGATGACCCCGGAGGCCGTTCCCGACAGCAGCATGTTCACGCAGGCGCGCTTGCCTTCGGCAGCGTTCATCAATCCGCCATTCGACTTCGTCAGCATCGGGCGGGCCGGCACGCCGCGGCTTTTCAGGCGCTCTTCCAGTGCCGTCAGATAGCCTGAGACGCGCGGATGGACGTAGCCGTTGAGGATGGCGGTCGAGCTACGCTCGTATTCGCGGATGACCGGCCACACCTCGGCCGAGGTGAAGACGAAGAGGTCCGGTTCAAGACGGGCGATCTGTGCTTTGACCGAGGCTTCCTGCGCGGCGTTGCGCCAGGCATGGAGGAAGGACACGATGATGCCTTGCGCATCGTTCGCCTTCGCCACTGCCACCGCCCTCTCCACCGCCGCCATGTCCGGCGCCTGCGATTCACTGCCATCGGCGCGCATGCGAGCCGGAATGCCGAACACCATGTCGCGGGCGATCAGCGGGTCCGGCCGGGAGCAAAACAGCGAATACATATCCGGCATGCGAAGCCGCGCGAGTTCGATCACGTCCTCGAAGCCGGCATTGGTGAACAGCGCGAGCGGCGCGCCCTTGCGCTGGATGATGGTGTTGATGCCGACCGTCGTGCCGTGCACGAAGCGCGTCATATGGGTGGGATCAAAGCCTTCGCGCTCGGCCAGAAGGGTGAGACCCGTCATCAACTCGGCGCCCGGGTCCTCCGGCGTCGTCAGCACTTTCAGCGAGGCGACGCGTCCGGAACGGGCTTCGAGCGCGCAGAAATCGATAAATGTCCCGCCGATGTCGACGCCGACTTTCCAGTCGGCTGCGTTCCGCGCCTCGTCCGTCGCGATGGCTCCGTCCATGATGCGTCCCTTCCTGTCTGCCAACCGAAGCTGGCACGACCGGTTGGCCCGGGTCCAAGATGGATGATGAGCGAGGATATAAGTTTTGCTTATGCTTTGGCGCGACGTTCACCAAGAACGGCGGAACAGGCCGCGCGGATTTCATCGCGCATCATCTCATCGGCCCGCGAAAGGGCTCGTGCGCGCGAAGTAAGCAGTGCAATCGGAAATTCCGGTCCCGCCGCGAGCGGCCTGACGACAAGCCCTGCAAATTGCTGCCACGGCAGCAGCGCGTCGACGAGAGCGATGCCGAGACCGGCCTGGACAAACCCGACCGCGGAGATGGATGCGTCGATCTCGAGCGACGGCGAAAGCGCCACACCTTGCGCGCGGGCCGCGTGAGCCAGCTCGTCGGCGGGACGGGTGTTTCCGCGATAGGATATCAACTCTTCCCCGGCGAGGTCGGCAAGCGTCGGCTCGGTTTTCCTGGCCAACGCATGCTTGGCGGGCAGCAGACACGCGAAGCCTATGCTGCCGATCACTTCGGCCTCGATGTCGGGAGGCAGGCGGTCGTCCATGGCCACGCCGAGGCTGGCATCGCCCGCGCGCAGCATGTCGACGATCGCAGCGATCGGCGCGCTATGGGAACGCAGCAATATGTTGGGATGCTGCGCCCGGAATTTGGTGAACGCGCGAGGCAATATCGCCATGGCCGGCGGCGGCGAAGCCGCGACCCGCACCAGCCCCGCCCGGCCGAGACGCAGATCCGTGGTCTTGCGGCGCAGCCCATCGAGCCCTGCTGACAGCCTCTCGGCATCGGGGAATATCTCCAGGGCCTCTGGAGTCGGACGTAGCCGGCCCTTCACCCGTTCGAACAACGTGAAGCCGAGTTCGTCCTCGGTGTGAAGCAGAACCTGGCTGAGCGCAGGCTGGGAAATGTTCAGCATCCGCGCCGCTGCGGTCACGGTACCCGCGCGCATGACGGCGATGAACACTTCGAGCTGCCGCGCCCGCATTGCCACTCCATAGGTAAAGCTTATGGCTTTTGTCCAAACCCATCTTTGACGCAATGCCGCTGCGTGGACAAGATCGAAGCTTCGAGGATCGTTTGCTGTTTGCAAGGGGCCGCAATGGATGTGATCGTGCTGGGCGGCGGGCTGATGGGGACTGCCTCGGCCTGTTTCCTTGCCAGGCGCGGCGCACGCGTGACGCTGATCGAACGCAACCGCGTCGGTGCCGGGGCAACCGTCGCGTCCTTCGGCAACATCCGGCGCACGGGGCGTCATCTGTCCCAGCTTCCGCTGGCCCACCGCTCGCTCAGGCTATGGGCCGGGGCCGAGAAGATGCTGGGCCGCGATGTGGAATTTCGCGCCACCGGTCATATTCGCCTGATCTTCGATGAAGGCGGTCTCGCCGACATGCGCGCCTATGCCGAGGCGGCGCGACCCTGGGGACTCGAGCTGGAGGAGCTCAGCCCACGTGAGATTCAAACGCGTTTTCCCGGCCTTGGCCCAGACGCGATCGCGGCGTCGTTTTCACCGCATGATGGCAGCGGCAATCCGCGGCTGATCGCGCCGGCCTTTGCCGAGGCTGCCCGCAAGCTGGGCGCGAAAATCGTCGAGGGAGCCGAGATCGGGACGATCAGGCACACCGGTTCTGGTTTCCTTGTCGCCACTTCAAAAGGGTCATTCGCTGCCGAGTGCCTGCTCAATACCGCCGGCGCCTGGGGCGCGCGCATCGCAGCGCAGTTCGGCGAAGAGGTGCCGCTCGAGGCCCGCGGCCCGCAGATGGGCGTGACCGAGCCGCTGCCGCACCGGATTCTGCCGGTAGTCGGCATCTGGACGCGTGACAAGGACCATGGCGCCTATCTGCGTCAGGTCGAGCGGGGCAACTTCGTCTTCGGCGGGGCGGCCGAGAGGGTGTCGGTTGACCTCGAGCCCGGCCATGCGGCCGCCGACCCCATGCGCCTGCCGGCGCAGTTGCGCGCCGTCGCGCGGCTGCTGCCGGCGATCGCGCAGGTCGCGGTCATCCGCACCTGGTCCGGCTGCGAGGGCTATGTGCGGGACATGCTGCCGGTCATGGGACGCTCCGCCACGACGCTGGGCCTGTTCCACGCCTTCGGCTTCAGCGGGCACGGCTTCCAGCTCGGTCCGGGCGTGGGTGACGCCATGGCCGAGCTCATAACGACTGGCCGCTGCGAAACGCCGCTCGACGATTTCAGGATCGACCGCTTTAAAGCACGCCGCGCTGAAATGGATTCAGGCGACGCACTTTAAGCCTTTGTTTTTATGCATGTCGTTTTTCAAAAACCGCTGCACACTTTTGGACGACATGCATTAGGCTGCACCGCTAGCGAGCATTGTACTTGGCGTCCACTTCGTCGATGGCGGTGACGTTGCCGGCCGAGCGGCCCTTCGGATCGAAGGTTTCCTTCAGATATGCCTCGGCGATGGCCTTCGCGAGTTCCGTGCCGATGACGCGCGCACCCATGGTAATGATCTGGGCGTTGTTGGAGAGCGCCGCCCGCTCAGCCGAGTAGGTGTCGTGGGTGAGAGCGGCGCGGATGCCTGGCACCTTGTTGGCCGAAATGCAGACACCGATGCCGGTGCCGCAGATCAGGATGGCGCGGTCATACTTTCCTGCCAACAGATCGCTGGCGACGCGGTCTGAAAGGTTGGCGTAGAAGGGATCGGGACCGGCCTCGGTGCGCGACACCTCCGACACCTCGTGCTTGTCTTTCAGGTAGTCGGCGAGGATCTTCGCCAAGCCTTCGCCGGCGCTGTCTCCAGCCACTGCAAGTCTCATGGTCAACTCCTTCTAGAATGTTGCGGCACATCTGGCGAGGATGTCGAGATAGCCCTCGACAGCCCATGCGGAGCGCCCGATGAACAGCCCGTCGATATGCGGGCACGTTATGAGTTCGGCGCAGTTGTCCTGGTTGACCGAGCCGCCATAGAGGCAGGGCACGCTGCGTTCGAGCACATCCTCGGCGGCGGCGATGATCTCCGCCTGCCGGGCGTCAGCATAGTCCGAGGTTGCCGGTATGCCGTTTACGCCGATCGCCCACACCGGCTCGTAGGCGAATAGAATCGGCGCGGACTTCTGCGCTGCGGTAAGCTTCGACAACGCGCTGCGCACTTGCCTGCCGAGCACCTCGCTGGCACGGCCCGCCTCGCGCTCGGCCAGAGTCTCGCCGATGCAGATGAGCGGAACGAGGGCGTGGCGCACCGCAGCTTCCGTCTTGAAGCCAACCGTCTCGTCCGTCTCGCCGAAATGCTCACGCCGCTCGGAATGGCCGAGCTCGACGATATCGAGGTTGCAGTCCTTGAGCATGATTGGCGAGATTTCGCCGGTCCAGGCGCCTTCGTCGGCCCAGTGCATGTTCTGCGCGCCGACCTTGACAGTGGTATCACTCAGCATCGCCTTGACCTCACGCGCTGCCGTGAAGGGTGGGATCACGAAACGCTGGATGCGCGAATCGCCGCCGGGATCGGACAAGAGCGCGCTGGCGAAGGCACGCGCATCGGCGAGCGTCTTGTTCATCTTCCAGCTTGTGCCGATCCAGACGCGCTTCGGCTGCGTCATCCGATGGCCGTCCCTGTTTCGTTCACGAGAGCCCGAGCCGTCGGTTCGTCCGTGATAAGACCCTTCAACCGCGCGCTCTTCAGCACAGCGCGGACCGCCTCGATCTTTGTGGGGCCGCCAGCTATGGCGATGATGCGGCTTTCCGCCGGCCCGTCCAGATCGACGGCGAGCGTACGGGCGGTCAAGGTTGTTTCCAGCACCCGGCCGCGCGCATCGAAAAAGTGGCCGAGCATTTCGCCGACCCCGCCGACGGCAGTGATCTCGGCGATCTCGCGCGGCTCGATCATGCCGGTCGCCACAAGCTGGGCGCCGGCATCCGCCGTGCCGATGCCGACGAATTTCAGCGTCGCCCGGTTCGACATCTCGAAGACTTCGCGCACGCCGCGCTGCGCCAGGAGCACTTCGCGGTCTTCCGCAGAGTTGGCAAAGAAGGGTACCGGCATGACATAGGCCTGTGCGCCGGTCTTTTCGGTCAGTCGATGCATCACGTCGTGCGGGTTGGCGGCATAGTTGCGCGTCAGGCCGCCAAGCAGCGAGACGAAGCGCACGCCGGCGGCCTCGAAGCGCGGCAGCTGATGCACCGCGGCGGCGAGCGTGCGGCCATGGCCGATACCGATGACGCTGTCCTCGCCGCGCTCGATCTCGCGACGCAGGAAACTGGCGCCCGCGATCCCCAGCGCCCGCAGCGGCAGGCCTTCCTCGCCCAGATCCGGCGCGACCTCGCAGAAGTCCAGCCCGAACCGGTCGCAAAGCTGGTTCTCCAGCAGGGCGCATTCGACGATCTCGCCGTCGATCGAGACTTTCACCGCGCCGTCGGCCACAGCCCGGGCGATCAGGCGATGCGCCTTCACCGAGGGCAGCCCGAGGCGCTTCGCCACCTCGGCTTGGGTGAGCCCGCCGGCGTAGTGCAGCCAGGCGGCGCGGATCGCGAGCGACCCTTCCGGGTCCGGTTGACCTCGGCGTTTCAACATCTGCAGTCCTTCATCGCGCGTTTGGGCGTCATGGTCAGCCGTCTCAGATATTCAGGCTTTGCACGCCAGTGTCGATATGGGGCGCCCAGAAGGCTATGCTTTCAGCGATCTGCGGGATGACCTGCCGATCGTCGGGCTCCCGTTCCTTGAAACTCAGCTCCAGGCAGATCTCGTTGTCGATGGCTCCACCTTCGGCCAAGGCCTTCAGCAGCGGCTCGGGCTGGATGCGGCCCCTGGCATTGAACTTGGCGGTGAAGGGCCGGTGTCCGCCCTTGTCCATAAGGCTTTGCTTGATATGGATGATCGGCGACACCTTGGGGACCGCGCGGGCCCAGGCATAGGGATCGTAGTCATCCGGATTGGCGCTGGTCACGTCGCCGTGGTCGATGTCGGCCATCATCCACATCGGCACGGCCATCTCGGCTTTGGTCAGCCTGTCCTGCAGCTTCAGGCATTCGGCGATCGTCTGGCCGAACTCGCGCCCGATGCTCATCGGTTCCCAGAAAACGTAGCGCAGGCCAGCCGCCTTGGCGTGCTCGGCCACCTCTGCCCAGCAATCGACGGCGATCTGGATCAACTCCTCACGCCGGGCCGGATCGTCATAGTCCTTGAAGGTGAAGATGGCGAACTGGGTGCCAACGGAAACACCGCCGAGGTCGGCGGTTATGTCGGCGAAGGTCTTGAACCAGTCGACATAGTACCGGCGCACGTCGCGGTCGGGATGGCCGAAATGGTTGAGCCGGCCATAGGGGCCCGTCATGCCGCTTAAGACACGAACGCCGGTGCGCCGCAGTGCCGCCGTCATCAGCCGGGTCAGCCGCCGGATCACCGGGGCCGGCCAACTCGGATTGATGAACTCGTGCGTCAGTTGCAGGTCGCGCAGCCTGAGGTCGCGGGCGACGATCTCGATCAGGTCGTCCGGCTCGGCAAAGCGGTTGACCAGCGGGTTGGTGTTCAGGGAAAGCGTCAGCGCCATGACGTGCCGATCCGCGAGGTGGTTCTGGGTCGAAGTCGCATCGGCATTCACGCTGCCTCTGCAAGGCGCTCGGCCTCGAACCATCTGGCGAAGGCGAGCCTCTGGGCCTCGGAGAGATGCAGGTGGTGCTTGGTGCGCCGAAGCAGGATGTCGTCCGGCGTGCGCGCCCACTCCTTGGCGACGAGATAGCGCACCTCCGCCTCGTAGAGCAGGCCGCCGTGGTGGCGGCCAAGATCATCCAGGCTTGTGGCATCCTTGACGACGTCCTTGGTGCGCGCGCCGTAGAGCCGTCCGTAGTGATGCACGAGATCACGTGGCATCCACGGATAGGCCTCGCGCAGGCTATTGGTGAAGGTCTCGTAGTCGGCATTGGGAATTTCGCCGCCGGGCAGCGGCGCATTCTCGGTCCAGTCCTCGCCCATCTGCGGGAAAATGTGCCTCAGCCGGCGCATGCCACGCTCGGCCAGTTCGCGGAAAGTGGTGATCTTGCCGCCGAAGACGTTGAGCAGCGGTGCACCGCCGGTCTCGTCGAGGTCGAAGACGTAATCGCGCGTCACGGCCGACGGGTTGCCCTTGCCGTCGTCGAACAAAGGCCGCACGCCGGAGAAGGTATACAGCACGTCCTGGCGCCGCAGCTTCTCCTTGAAGTAGCGGTTCACCGCTGCGAGCAGATAGTCGATCTCGGTCTCGTCGGCCTTCACGTCCTCGGCGCGGCCGTCGTAGGAAATATCCGTGGTTCCAATCAGTGCCATTTCCCCCTCATAGGGGTTGATGAAGATGACGCGCCGGTCGTGATTCTGCACCAGATAGGCATTCGCCCCTTGCCAGAACTTCGGCACGATGATGTGGCTGCCCTTGACGAGGCGCACGTTGCGCGACGAGTTCGATCCCGCAACACGGCCAATGACATCCGAAACCCATGGGCCGGCGGCATTGACGATGCAGCGGGCGCGGAAAATGCGCGTTTGCCCTGTCATCGAATTCTTTGTCGTTACCGTCCAAGCGCCATCTTCGCGGCGGGCGGAAACGGCAGGCGAGCGGGTGAGCACCTCGGCCCCGCGCTCGGCCGCGCCGACAGCGTTGAGCACTACGAGCCGCGCATCATCCACCCAGCAGTCGGAATACTCGAAGCCGTTCGTGTACCGGTCGAGCAACGGCGCTCCTTCCGGATCGCGCCTGAGGTCGAGCGTGCGCGTGCCGGGCAGCTTTTTTCGACCGCCCAGATGGTCGTAGAGAAACAGGCCGAGCCGCACCAGCCAGGCCGGCCGATCCTGCGGACTGTGCGGCAGGACGAAGCGCATCGGCCAGATGATATGGGGTGCAGCCTTGAGCAGCACCTCGCGTTCGATCAATGCTTCGCGCACCAGCCGGAACTCGTAATATTCGAGATAGCGCAAGCCGCCATGCACTAGCTTGCCCGAGCGCGAGGAGGTGCCCTCGGCAAGGTCATCTTTTTCGCACAGCACGACCGACAGGCCGCGACCTGCCGCGTCTCGAGCGATGCCGGCGCCATTGATGCCGCCGCCGATGACAAAGAGATCGACCGTATCCGGTTCAAGCCCCATCTCTTGCTCCTTCAGGCGTTTCGGCGGAGGCGCCTACTGAGTTACGGCGCGCGGCGGCCATAGCGTCCCAGGCGGGTCCCAGGACACGGCGTGCCGCGCAGAACGCCGGGAAAAGACCGTCATAGGCTGCAATCATTGCCGGATCGGGCGCCTCGACAGGCCCCAGCAGCGGCGTGACCCATTCGGCGATGCAGGCGCTCATGTCGGGATACGCGCCGATAGCGACTGCCGCCATCATCGCGCAACCGGCAGCACCGGCCTCCTCGCGCGACGAGACACGCGCCGGCGCCTGAACCGCCGCCGACAGGATGCCGCGCAATCCCTTCGAACGGGCCGCGCCGCCCGAAAGCCGCAACTCTGACGGCAGGTCGCCCATCGCCGCATAGCAGTCGCGTATGGCGAGCCCCAGCCCTTCGATGACGGCACGGACCAGATCCGGATAGCGATGGCGGACCGACAGGCCAACGAATCCGGCGCGGGCGTTGGCGTTGACGAATGGTCCGCGCTCACCGGCTTCCGAAATGTAGGGGTGATAGACAACCTGGCCGGGGCGGCTTGCGGCGAGCCACTGATCGATGCGACCGACCAGATCGCTGTGATTGGCCTCGTGGCCGAATTCCTTCAGCACATCCGCCGCCAGGCCGAGGATCCAGTCAATGTTGAGCGAGGTCGCCATGTTGGTCTGCACCTGTGTCACCAGACCCGGGATGGGCAGGGCAATGACGTAGCCCGAACCCTCCTTATTGAGGCTGACGCGGCCCACCGGCACGGCACGCATGTGGACGCCGGTCGAGCCGACGATCGAGCAGGCGACGTCCCCCTCGCCGCCGCAGACCCCGGCGCCGAGCGCGGTCATGACCATATCGACATAGCCGAGGCTGACCGGTGTGCCCGCTTTCAGGCCTGTCTCGGCCGCCGCCGCGGCGGTAAGCGAATGGGTCACCACCGTGCCGTCGATGATCTCTGGCAAGAGCTTGCGCCGCCGGGAAAGGCCGAGCGCCTCGATGACCGTATCGTCGTAGCGGCGGGTACGGAAATTGCCGAAGGTGAAGCTCGCCTCCGAGGGGTCTGTGGCGCGCACGCCGGTCAGGTTCAGATAGAGCCAGTCCTTGCAGTGCAGCGCGACTTCGGCATGGTCGAGAAGGTCGGGCGAGTGGCGGTCCATATGGGCCATCTGACTGCCCTGCTGGCAGGTATTCAGCCCTGTTCCCGTCGCCTCGAAGCGGGCCCGGTCGAGCGGGCCTGCAGCCAGGCGATCGACAGTGGGTGACGCCCGCGCGTCAAGCCAGAGCCATGCATCGGCGACCGGCCTGTTTTCACGGCCAACAAGCCAGGTGCCGTCGCCCTGCGCGGTGACCGCGAGAGCGGCGGTGCGCACCGCCAAGTCTTCAACCTTGTCGCCAAGCCCTCGAAGCGCCGCCGTGCAGTCGCGCCAGGTCCGGGAAAGCGATTGCGTCGCCGAGCCGTCGGCACCGGACGCGTACCGGTTCGGAACCGAAGCGGACGCAATCTGGCGACCGTTCAGCTCGAAGGCTACCGCCTTGATGACCGACGTGCCGGAATCGATGCCTACGATAACATCAGCACCAGCCACGGACCGCTCCGCTTCCGCTGCGAACATGCCTGGATCGGCAACAGGGCAATGTCTGTTTCCTCCTCGTTTCCCCGCGGCTCGCCGCGAACGTGTGGCCGCGCGAAAATACGTCGTTACGCGCCCCTGCGTAATGCCGCCCCCCTTCGCTCCATACTAAGTTATCATGGAAATAACACAACATCTGATTTTTTTTGCAGACATCGAAAATTTTTTCAGTTACGCTGATTTTAGCAAGAATAAAAACAACGACCCGCCTTACGTCATCGTCGCTAGGCAAACGACAGAGCGAGCAAACAAGCGCCCGGGCCCTTCAGCCTTGTTTTCAGCTCTCAGCGCGGTATGAGATGGTGAAAGAAAATTGCTTCTAAATCAGATGTTTATTGAAACTCACTTCGCAGCCTAAGCGTCTTCTTGCCGCTCCTGTGAGGACGAATAGTCTCCCATGGTCGGTCATGGCGGCAACTGGCAATACGGGTCCCGGCGGGAGGCGGCCTTTGAAAATTCACATAGCCGGAAGCCCTGCCAGCGGGTCAAAACCCGCCCCAAAGCGGAACTCCGATCTATCATACTTGACGCAAAGATAACACGAATATAACATAAAAATCGGCCGGAAATGATGCAGCCGGGAGGAAGGCGCCGCATCGCAGGTCAAGGGTGGAGAAAATCGATGCAAGCAACCGATCCGAGGACGCCGTGTCACCGACAGGCGGCAGACGCCAGGCCGCGCGCATCGGCAACCATTGCCGCATCGGTCAGCACCCGCCCCACTCCGTCGCAGCCAAGGGTCTGAGTGATGAACGTCATGTCAGCCCAGACGCCGAAGGCTCCTGCCGCGCCGCGCCGCGGCCTGATGATTGCGATCGGTCTCGCCGCCGCAGTCCTTGCCGCGATCGCGCTCGACACAAAGGTCATACAGATCGGATCGTCCGCAGACGTCAGCCAGGAGGCGTTTTCGCCCGACCGGTTCGGCGAAAAAGAGTTTCCGCGCATCCAGGCATTCGTTGTCGAGCATGCCGTCAACGCTGCGACCTTCGGGCCGGCGGTCATGGCCGATAAGAACGCAGCCGCCAAGCAGTACGGAACTGCCTCATCGACCGGCGCAATCATCCCCATCAGGCTGACGGCGATGGCAGGCGAAGTGAAGTCCGGCATCTACGACCTCAAGGCCGATGGCGTGCCGGCCGACATCCATGTGCGGCTGCAGACTGGCCCGGCCATCAACGGGACCGACCTGCGCGACGCGCCGGGCGACATCGCCTTCGGCAAGTTCAAGAACCAGATCGAGTTCCAGGACGCCGGCTCGGGCATCAACCGCGCCATGAAGAAAGCGACCCTCGATGGGATCGACACCGCGACCCTCTCCGGCAAGACGCTGGAAATCTTCGGTGCCTTCCGCCTCGTCAATCCGAAGAACTGGCTGATCACGCCGGTGAAGGTCACCGTCAAATGAGCGACGCCGCGATCTCCCGGCCGGCCGGTGAAGTGGTTCTTGCGGCGCGCAACATCGCCAAGTCCTACAACGGCGTGAAGGCGCTGAAGGGCGTCAACTTCGACATTCACCGCGGCCAGGTGACGACACTGTTCGGCGAGAACGGAGCCGGCAAGTCGACGCTGATGAAGATCCTCTCCGGTATAGTGCAGCCGACGTCCGGCGAGGTCATTCTCGACGGCCAGCCCATCGTGTTTTCCTCCTCCACAGACGCGCGAAACCACGGCATTTCGATCATTCATCAGGAGCTCAGCCTCGCGCCCAATCTGTCGGTTCGCGACAACATTTTCATGGGCCGCGAAATCAATGGCCCGACCGGCGTCAACTACGCCGAGGAGGAACGCCAGGTCCGCGAACTGCTGGCGGAACTCGAAGAGGACATCGATCCGCTGACCCCTGTGGAGGAACTGCGCCTCGGACAGCAGCAGATCGTCGAGATCGCCAGGGCGCTTTCCGTCGACAGCCGGATTCTCATCATGGACGAGCCGACATCGGCACTTTCCGCCACCGAGGTAGAGGTTCTTTTCAATGTGATCCGCGACCTCACCGCCAAGGGCGTGTCGATCGTCTACATCTCGCACCATCTCGAGGAGGCACTGCAGATCACCGATCATGCCGTGGTGCTGCGGGACGGCAACATGACCGCCTATGCGCCGCGTGCCGACATCGATCTGGAATGGATCGTGCGCAACATGGTCGGCGAGAACTATGATCTGGGCAATCCGCCAACCGGCTACGATTTCGGCCCGGTCATGCTCTCGGTCCGCGACCTGACCGTGCCGGATCCCGCCGGAGGCGGCTACAACGTCGTAGACCGCATGTCGCTCGATGTCAGGGCCGGCGAGATAGTCTGCATCTATGGCCTGATGGGAGCCGGCAGGTCGGAACTGCTCGAAACCGTCGCCGGCAAGCTGAGCGCGACGTCCGGCGAGATCGTCCTCGAGGGCAAGGAGATTTCCCATCTCGCCATAGGCGAGCGCATCGCCCGCGGCCTTGCGCTCGTGCCCGAGGACCGCCAGCGCTACGGGCTCGTCCAGACGATGTCGGTCGGGCAGAATCTTTCGCTCGCCTCGATCAGGGAGTTCGCGCGCGGGGTCTTCACCTCCCTCAAGCTCGAGCGGGCATTGATCCAGAAATCAATCAGGGATGTGACCGTGAAGACCGACGGACCGGACGTGCCGATCGGGTCCCTGTCCGGCGGCAACCAGCAGAAAGTGGTCATCGGGAAGATGCTCGCCACCGATCCCAAGGTTATCCTGCTGGATGAACCCAGTCGCGGCATCGACATCGGCGCCAAGGCCGAGGTGTTCCGGATTCTGGCAGCCCACGCGGCAGCCGGGCGAGCCGTTGTCTACACAACCTCTGAAGTCAACGAATGCCTGTCGATCGCCCACCGCATCATCATCATGCGGCGCGGCCGGATCTCTGCCGAGTTCACCTCGGACATCACCAAGGAAAAGATCATGGCCGCCTCGGGCGAGGCTGTGGCGGCCTGAGCGAGCACGGGAACGAACAATGACGCAAACGAGCGCCAACCGCCTCACTTCCCCGGCCTCAGCCGTCAAGGGAACAACCGGCATCATCAAGCTCTTGCTGAAGGGCCGCGCTTTCTTCGCGCTGATCGCCATCATCGTGGTCTTTTCGTTTCTGTCACCGAACTACCTCACCGTCTCCAATCTGCTGATCATGTCCTCGCATGTAGCCATCTACGGCATACTCGCGATCGGTATGCTGGTGGTCATACTCAGCGGCGGCATCGACCTGTCGGTCGGTTCGATCCTGGCGCTGTGCGGCGTCGTCGCCGGTGCGCTGATGCAGGGCGTGGAACTGAAACCGCTCGGCGTCATCCTGTTTCCGCCGGTGTGGGCTGTGGTCGTGCTGACCTGCTCGCTCGGCGCCGCGCTCGGCGCGCTCAACGGCATCCTTATCGCCTGGTTCAGGGTGCCCGCCTTCGTCACCACGCTGGGCGTCATGTACATGGCCCGCGGCATCGCCCTGCTGATGACCAACGGCCTCACCTACAACAACCTCGCCGGCCGGCCAGAGCTCGGCAACACTGGCTTCGACTGGCTGGGCTTCAACCGGCTCTTCGGCGTGCCGATCAGCGTGGTGGTCCTGGCGGTCCTCGCCGTGCTGACCGGGCTGATGCTCAGCCGCTCCTCCTTCGGCCGCTGGCTCTACGCCTCGGGCGGCAACGAGAACGCGGCCGACCTGTCGGGCGTGCCGGTCAAGCGGGTCAAGATCACGGTCTACACGCTCTCCGGCATCCTATCGGCTATCGCCGGCCTGGTGCTCTCTTCGCAGTTGACTTCGGCCGGACCGACCGCCGGCACCACCTACGAGCTGACTGCGATCGCAGCGGTGGTCATCGGCGGCGCCGCGCTGACCGGCGGCCGCGGCACGGTGCGCGGCACCATGCTCGGCGCTTTCGTCATCGGCTTTCTTTCGGACGGCCTCGTCATCATCGGCGTGTCTTCCTACTGGCAGACCGTCTTCACCGGCGCCGTCATCGTGCTCGCCGTGCTCATGAACACCATCCAGTACGGGGCCCGCGGCGTCCGACCGTGACGCAGCGCCCCGCCATAAGCTTCTCCGGGACGCAAGGAGACCGACCGGAAAGAAGGCCGAGACAAATCGGCAACTGCAATCTGCAACCGCAATCTGCAAAAGGGAGAGAGAGAAATGATCGATAAAGCCAGAAGGATGCTCTTGGTCGCGGCCGCGACGCTGCCGTTCATGGCGAGCCATGCCTGGGCGGCGGGTTTGATCAGCATCATCGTGACCGATCCGGCCAATCCGTATTGGCTCACCGAAGGCCAGGTCGCCAAGGCCACGGCCGAGAGCCTCGGCTACACCGCCAATGTCAGCGCCCACAAGGGCGACACCAATACCGAAAGCACAATGATCGACACCGCCATCACCAACAAGTCGGTGGCGATCATCCTCGACCCGGCCAATGCCGACGGTTCGATCGGCGCGGTCAAGAAGGCAGTCGCCGCCAACATCCCGGTCTTTCTGGTCAACGCCGAGATCAACCAGGATGGTCTCGCCAAGGCGCAGCTCGTCTCCAACAATGCCCAAGGCGCCGCAATCGGCGCGCAGCAGTGGGTCGAGGCGATCGGCGACAAGGGCAACTATGTCGAGCTGTTCGGCAACCCGGCCGACAACAACGCGGCAACGCGTTCGAACGGCTATGAGACAGTGCTTACCCAGTATCCGGACCTCAAGAAGGGCGGCAAGGAAGTGGCCAACTGGGACCGCACCCAGGGCTACCAGAAGATGCAATCGCTGCTGCAGGCCCACCCCGACATCGTGGGTGTCATTTCCGGCAACGACGAGATGGCGCTTGGCGCCATTGCGGCGCTGAAGGAAGCGGGCAAGCTCGACCAGGTGAAGGTCGGCGGCTTCGACGGCTCGCCGGACGCGGTCTCCGCCGTCAAAGCGGGCGAAATGCAGTACACGGTGCTGCAGCCTGTCGCGGTCTTCTCGGCCGAGGCCGTGAAGCAGGCCGACAAATTCATCAAGACCGGCTCGACAGGCGCATCGTCCGAGAAGCAGCTCTTCGATTGCGCCCTGATCACCAAGGATAATGTCGACAAGTACACAGGACCGTTCACGCTTTCCCAGTGAACCGTGAACTGGGGCGCGTATGACGCGCCCCTTTTCCTGCCGCGCAAAATGCATTCGATGCGCAAAACACTGCTCGCCCTTAAGGCACCGCTTGCCATCGGCGCCAGATATGCGAATGGCATCGGCAGGAGAGGCTTGGATGAAAGATCGCGAGATTCGGCCCGAGCAGGCGTTGAAGACCCTTGCCGGGGATCAGGTGCCCGCTGACAGCCGCCACGCGCGCCAGCTCGCGCGCCGCCAGATGATGGCCGAGGCCATCCTGGCCGAGGGCACGATGCGCATCGAGGATCTCACCGAACGCTTCGGCATCAGCCTGATGACCGCGCATCGCGACCTCGACGAACTGGTCGAGAAGGGTCTGCTGCGCAAGACGCGCGGCATCGTCTCGGCCGCCCCGACCAGCCTCATCGAATCGAGCGACGTCTACCGCTCGTCGCGCCAGGCGGCCGAGAAGCGCGCAATCGCGCAGGCTGCCGCGGCCTTCCTGGAACCCGGCCAGGCCGTCTTCTTCGACGATTCCACCACCGTTCTGCAGCTCGTGCCGCATCTCGCGGCGCGCGTGCCGCTGACGGCGATCACCAATTCGATCACCCTGATGAACGAGCTGAAGGGCACGCGAGATCTCACGCTGCTCGGGCTTGGCGGCCAGTTCTATAACTGGTGCAATGCTTTCATGGGGCCGGTCACGGTCACGGAGATCCGGCGGCTGAGGGCTGATCGCGTCTTCATGTCGATGTCGGCCATCACCGACGGCATGGTTTTCCACCAGTCGCCCGAAATGGTTGAAACCAAGCGTGCCATGTTCGACAGCGCCGCCATGCGCATCCTGCTGGCTGACCACACCAAGTTCGAGCGCCGGGCACTGCATGCCATGTGCGCGCTTAGCGAGTTCGACGTCATCGTCGTCGATGACGGAATTCCACCCAGGCAGGTCGAGACGATGAAGGCGGGCGGCATGAACGTCGTCGTCGCCCCCGTGCGACAAACTGAATTGTAACACCAATTGATGTTAATTTCACATCATGATATGAGCAGTTCCCGGGAGACGCACGCTATGTGCGTGGCGAGGAGTGGATGGTCTGTCTGCTGGGAATCGATAGCGGCCTGACCGTCACCAAAGCGGTGGTTTTCGACGAGGCCGGCGCCCCGCTGGCGGTGGCCCGCCGCCGGGTGGCGCAGATCATGTCCAAGCCGCGCCATGTCGAGCGCGACATGAACGGCCTCTGGCTGGCCACCGCCGAAGCGATCGCGGAAGCGGTGTCCGATTGCGGCCGACCGGCCTCTGACATCGCCGCCGTCGCCGCCACGGCGCATGGCGACGGGCTCTATATGCTCGATCGCGACCGCCGGCCGCTCGGATACGGTATCCTGTCGCTGGACAGCCGGGCTGGAGACGTTGCGGCCCGGTGGAAAGCCGATGCGACGGCCGGGAAGGCTCTGTCGCGGACCGGGCAGACGCCGCATGCCTCGGCGCCGTCTTCGCTTCTGGCCTGGATACGCGACCACGAGCCGGAGCGCTTTGCCCATATCGGCCACGTGCTTTCCTGCAAGGACTGGCTGCGCTTCTGCCTGACGGGAAGCCTAGGCACCGATCTCACCGAGGCCAGCACCTCGTTCACAGCGGTCGATACGCAAGCGTATGCGCCGGACATCCTCTCGATCTTCGATCTCGAAGAGCTCGGCAATGCACTGCCGCCGGTCGCGTATCCGGACGGATTGGTCGGCACTATCACGGCGCAAGCGGCCCGAAACACGGGACTCGTCGCCGGCACGCCGGTCGTGGCCGGCCTGCACGATGTAACTGCCTCGGCGCTTGGCATCGGCGGCTATGGCGAAGGCGTCGTCGCCATCGTTGCCGGCACCTATTCAATCAACGAGACGGTATCTGCCGCGCCGCGCATCGATGCCCGGTGGTTCTGCCGCAACGGATTGAAGCCCGGCGAATGGAACAATATGTCGATCTCGCCGGCATCGGCGGCAAACTACGACTGGTTCCTCGACACGCTGTGCGGCTCCGAGCGAGCTGCATCGGAAGCCGACGGGCGCTCGATCCACGCCATCGTCGGTCCGGAAATCGAGGCGGCGTTGGCGCGGCCGTCGACACTGCTTTTCCATCCCTATCTGTTCGGCTCGCCGCATGGGCCTGCCGCCAGCGCCGGGTTTCTCGGGCTGCGCGGCTGGCATGACCGCGGCGACATGCTGCGGGCGGTGATCGAAGGCATTGCCTTCAACCATCGCGTTCACGTCGATGCGCTGCGCGAAGGCTTCCCGGCGCGCGAGGCGCGGCTGACCGGCGGCATTTCCCGCAATTCCGCCTTCGCGCAGATCTTCGCCGATGTGCTTGGCATGCCGATCACGGTGACCGAAACGGAGGAGGCGGCCGCATGGGGCGCGGCGCTGTGCGCCGGAGCCGGCATCGGCCTGTTCGCCTCGCCACGGCACGATCCGCGCGAACCCGCCATGCTTGGCCGCACCTACCGGCCCGACCCTGAGCGCAGCGCTGCCATGGACAAGCGCTACCGGCTGCACTGCGACATCGCCAGCCGCCTCGCCGAGGCCTGGCCGTCGATCGAAGCGCTTGCGGAAAAGGGGGAGCCATGAACGCGGACAATCGCCGGCAGGACATTGCCGATTACATCATTCAGCATGGCGAGGCCCGCATCGACGAGCTTGTCGCGGCCTTTGGCGTCTCGCGCATGACGATCCATCGCCACGTCGATGAACTGGCACGCCAGGGTGTGCTGCGCAAGCTGCACGGCGCGGTCAGCGCGCAGCCGTCCGGCGTCTATGAGAGCCTTTTCCGCTTCCGCGAGGCACATGCGACCGCCGCCAAGCGGGCGCTCGCCCGGGCGGTTCTGGCCGAGATCGAGCCGGGCCAGGTTGTTCTATTCGACGATTCGACCACCGCCAACGCGGTCGGCCCGTTATTGCCGCAGATCGCGCCGTTGACCGTTGTCACCAACAGCCTGTCTCTGGCGGAACAGCTGGTGGACAAGGACGACTTGAAGCTGATCCTGCTCGGCGGCGAATACCATCCGACTTACAACGCCTTTATCGGCCACATCTGCGAGAGCGCCCTGCAGAAGATCAGGGTGAATCTGCTCATCTGCTCGGCTTCGGCGATCGACAAGACCGCGACGCTAATCCAGGATCCACAGGTGGTGCGCGTAAAGCAGGCCATGGCCGCCGCGGCCTCGCGCACCGTGCTGCTCATCGATTCCTCCAAGTTCGGCAAGGTGGCGCTGCATCTCTTTGCAGACCTCACCGACTTCGATCTCGTACTCAGCGACGACGGCCTTCCCGACGAGATTGCCGGCAGCCTGAGGGCGGCTGGGGTCAATCTCAAGATCGTGCCGGTGCAATGACCAGGACACCACGGGATGTCGATGTCCTTATTATCGGCGCCGGCATCAACGGCGCCGGCCTGTTTCGCGATCTGTGCGAACAGGGCCTGAGGGTAGCGATCGTCGACAAGGCGGATTTCGGTTCCGGCACCAGCGCCGCGCCGTCGCGGCTCATTCATGGCGGTATCAAATATCTCGAGACGGGCGAGTTGGGCCTCGTCGCGCAGTCGACGCTGGAGCGCAACCTTCTGCTGCGCAATGCGCCACATGCCGTGCGGCCGCTGCCGACCGTCATCCCGATCTTTTCCTGGCTGACGGGCATCGGGGCGGCGCTGCGTACCCTTTTCGGCAGCACGACTGCACCGCGCAGCCGCGGCGCTCTCCTGATCAAGATCGGTCTCGCCATGTACGACTTCTACGGCGCCCGCCACCGCGCCATGCCCAGGCATACGCTGTGGTCGAAAGCGCGGGCGCTGAGCGAGATACCGCCGCTGACGCCACGCATCGTGGCGGCCGGTACCTACTATGACGCCACCGTCCGTTATCCCGAGCGGCTGGTGCTTGAACTTCTTCATGACGGCGTCAGGGCCAGCCCTGAATCTGAGGCCTTCAACTACGCACAACTGCTGGGCAGCGACGGCAGCGTCGTGCGCTTCGCCTTGCCGGAGGGGAGCGAGCGAAGCTTCCGGCCGCGCATCGTCGTCAACGCGGCAGGGCCATGGATCGATCATGTCAACGCAGCGCTTGGCGCACCGTCAAGGCTGGTCGGGGGTACCAAGGGCTCGCACATCCTGCTTGACCATCCCGACCTGTTGCAGGCGCTGAACGGCCGCATGATCTACTTCGAGGCCAATGACGGACGCATATGCCTGGTGTTCGACTATCTCGGCCGGGCGCTGGTTGGCTCAACCGACATCCGTGCCGCCGACCCCGAGACGGTACGCTGCGAGGATGACGAGATCGACTATTTCCTGGCGAGCCTGCGCGAGCTTTTGCCCGGTCTTTCCTTCGGGCGCGATCAGATCGTCTATGCCTATTCCGGTATCCGCCCGCTACCGGCGTCGGACGGCACTGCGCCGGGCCTGATCAGCCGCGACCACTCGGCACCTGTCATGGAGACCGAGGGCAGCCGGAGCTGGCCGATCGTCTCTTTGGTTGGCGGCAAGTGGACGACCTTCCGCGGTTTTGCCGAAGAGGTGGCGGACGTGCTGCTGGCGAGGCTTGGCCGGTCCAGGCGTGTGAGCACGCGGAGCCTCGCAATCGGCGGCGGCCGCGATTTTCCGGCCGATGCCGCTGCGCGTGCCCGTTGGATCTCCGCTGTCACGGCCGAGACGGGAGCGTCGCCGGCGCGAGCCGAAGTTCTGCTCGACCGCTATGGCACGACGGCCCGCGCCATTCTGGCGCACGAAGCCGGGCGGCAGGCGGAGCCGCTTGCCGACGCGTTCGACTATACGCTGGCGGAGATCGATTGGCTGGCGCGCAAGGAACGTGTCGTCCACCTGGCGGACATCGTCATGCGCCGCACCGTGTTGGCGATCACCGGCCGACTCAGCCGACGCGGCCTTGAGCAGATTGCCGACACCGTAGCGACTGCGCTGGCGTGGAACGCCGGACGGCGCGAGAGGGAACTGGAGGCGACTTCAACAGAGCTCACGCAGCGGCATCGCTTTTTCTTTGAACAGTCGGAACCGTTGCCTGCCGGATCGACGGTCTAGCCGAGCCTGAAGGGCCACGGCCATGAAGTTCCACCGGGCCGACCGGCAGCACGCTGGACGAAGGGGCCGCAGGTTCAAATCCTGCCACCCTCGTAGCCATGTCTTTCCCTGGTGGGTAGGAACGCCACCATGACCAAGACTGAAAGTAAGACCGCTAGCGCTGCCGTCAAAGACATTCTGCTTTCGAACCCGGATGGACTGCATGAAGTGATCCGTGCGGTGATGCAGGAGGTGCTCGAGGCCGAGATGGATGAGGCACTGGATGCTTCGAAGGGCGAACGCACGCCGGAGCGGCTCGGTTATCGCTCGGGTTACTATGGCCGCACCCTTGTCACGCGTGTCGGCAAGCTTGAGCTCAGAGTTCCGCAGTCCATTTGTATCACATCAGGTAGCACAATTTGTGACACAACTTGGCCGTCGCAGGCGAGCGTCTCGTTCGAGTTTGGGAATTTATGCTGGCAAATCAGCTGCTTACGCCAGAAGCCGATGGTACCGTTGGCTGGGCTCGAACCAGCGACCCCCAGATCCACAATCTGGTGCTCTAACCAACTGAGCTACAACGGCACATCCGCCTGAGCGCAAATCCGAGGAGAAATCATTCTCCGCGTCCGCTCCGTCATCGGCGATGCGTCCAATACGGGCTATCAGAGTCTAATTCAAGGCCTTTGATTAGGCAAAGATCCGATGAACGAACCCGCAGTCCTGAATGGGTAAAAGAAAAGGCCGGCGGGAGGAGGTGCCGGCCTTTTCCTGTTACGAGCCAGCGGGAGGAGGAGCTGGCTGGTCACCCCGGAGTGCAAAGGGAGGAGGTTTCACACTCCGGGTATTCATCTCATCAATTCATCGCATATCTATTTGTCTGATGAAATGCGACGTTTTGATGCATCTTTGAGTTGCGCCTGAATATCAGGCAGCCTTGATGTCCTTGAACGCCTTTTCGAAAGCGGTCTTCACCGGCTTCGAGACGTCCTCGACGGCCTTGGAAGCAACGGCCTGAAAGTCCTTGGCCTGCTCGACGGCCATCTCGGCGCGCTTGCGCAGGAAGGCGGTCTGGAGCTCGACGACCTCGGAGAGCGTCTTGGCGCCGACCAGGGCTTCGAGATGCGAGAAGCTGGCCTCGGCATTGGCGCGCAGGATGGCAATGCTCTTGAGCGACAGGTCGCCGGAAACGGTCTTGGCGGTCTCATAGGTCGACTCCAGAACCTTCTGGGTCTCCTCGGCGCCGTTCTTCAGTTTGGCATAGGCCTCTTTCGACTGCTCGACGCCCTTCTCGGCGAAGGCGCGGATCTGGTCGGTGGCCTTGGAAGCGTCGAAGCTCGGGAATTCAACGTTCTCGATGGTATCAGCGGTCTTCGTGGTGGTCTTGGACATTTTCCAACCTTTCAGCGGCAGCGGCTTTGACGGAAAGCCGTCTCGTTCATGTATGATGGCAATATAAAGGCATTTTTTGTGCATTGCAATATCTTTGTTGCACTGCACCATAAAAATCGCCCGACCGTTAACCACGAGCCCAGAGATTTCGGCCGATGCACGGCATGGCTTGTGGACCTTCGCCCCGTACGCTTTTATTAACAAAGCGTTAACCGAAACGCTCGCTTCCGGAGGGTTCGCCAGCGCATGCCGCCTGAAAACTACTCATTCCTCGACGTCGCCGTGCTCGACGCGGTGCGCCAGCGCTTCGCCGCCGGCGACGCGCTTGCCATATTGTCGGCCGACCTCGAGCAGGTGATCTGGGCCAACGGGCCAGGCGCTGCTGTGTTCGGCTATCCGGATATCGAGGCCATCATCGGCGCCTCGGCGCGGCTGCCGCTGATCGCCAGGCGGCAGATCATGGCGACCAGCGGCTTTCCGGACATCGGCAGCGACCGCGCCATCACCATCAGGCTGGCGACCGGCATGGTCAGCCGCGCCGTCGGTTTGCTCGCCAGCGCGATGACGATGCCGGACGGCGAAAAGGCGATCATGCTGGCGATGCCCGCGGCGCAGACCGGCTCGCGCAGCGCCGCCGAAATCGCCAGCCGCGCCATTGGCGGCCTCACCGAGGCCGGACATTTCATCGCCTTCGTCGATGCCGAAGGCCATGTCGAGGCGGCTTCGGAGGGATTTGCGGCGCTCGGCATCAGGCCGGAGGCCCTGGCTGCCCTGGTCGCGGATGTGGCAAGCGCGGGAGACCGCATCGTCAAGCGGCTTGTTCGGGGCGCAAGCACCTCCTACCCGGCCGGCCTGGCACGGTTGACCGACGCGCGTCATCTCCTGGTGGTGATCGACGAGGACCAACTCGACGACCGGCCCGACGGCGATCAGGCGGCTGCGCCGGAAAGCGCGCCCACCCAGCCTCCGGCCGCGGCAACGGGCGCAAGGGCGGACACGGTCGCGACGGCGGCCGCGGATAGCGCCCAGCCAACGGAAAAGACCGTGGCCGACACTGCCTTGGCAGGCAGGCAGGCAGCCGATGCGGGCCCCGCGCAGCACGATCATTGGTATTTCAACGCCGGCGGCGACGATGTGAGAGGGCCGGAGGCGCCGGCACATGTCGAACCAAGTGACGCCGCGGCCGGAAGTCGGCAGGACACCACCGAAACGGCGACGGCAGAGCCGACCGCGGCTCGCAACATAGACCGTTCGGCGCCGCCGCTGCGTTTCGTCTGGCGCACCGATGCCGAAGGCAAGTTCAGCGCGCTGTCACCGGAATTCGCCGACATTGTCGGCAAGCCGGCCGCCGATGTGATCGGCCGCCGCTTCAGGGACGTCGCCACGACTTTCGGTCTCGACGCATCGGGCGAGATCGCCACCCTGCTCGAGCGGCGCGATACCTGGTCCGGGCGCTCGGTGCTTTGGCCGGTGGCAGGCACGGACCTGAAGATCCCGGTCGATCTTGCGGCGCTGCCGGTCTATGGCCGCAGCCGCGCCTTCGAAGGTTTTCGCGGCTTCGGTGTCGCGCGCAGCGGCGACGCCGTTGTCGACCCGGAAGCGCTCGGCATGGCGCTTGTGCCCAATGGCACCGCGCCGGCCGAACCCGAACCTGCCGCCGGGCAACCGGCGGCCGAGCCGCCGAAGCCCGCCGACCCGTTCCTGGGCGAAGTGCCGGCGCTGACCATCGTGCCCAAGCCGGAGCGGCGCTATGCCGACAAGGTGATCCGGCTGGCCGAGCACAGGCAGCCGGCCAATGACAAGCAGCCGGGAAATGACGCGCCGGCAAGTGACAAGCCGGGAAGTGACAAGCCGGGAAGTGAGAGGACCCTGTCGATCCTCGAGCGCAGCGCCTTTCGCGAGATCGGCGAGCGGCTGCGGAAGGACAGTTCCGGCCCGGCCGAGCCGCCGACCGGCGCAACCGCAGGCGCTGAAAAGCAACCTGATGCGGCTTCAGCCGTCGACAAGGCCGGTCTCGGGGCCGAACAACCGAAGACCGGTGAGAGGAAGACCGACGAATCCGATCTGACAGCGCCTCGCGCGACCTCGCATGAGCCCGCCGCGCAGGAGGATAACGAAGCCCTTGAAACGGCGGAGGCGGAGACAGAAGCGGAAGATCAGAAGGACCTGGCTCGGCTCGACGGTACCGACGATGCTTCCGAGGCGGCCGCTGGGGAAGACGAAACGCCACCCGCCTCCGGTTCGCTGCTCAACTATGCCGGGTCCGAGAAAGCCGACCAAGCGGGTCCCGAGACCCGCCAAACCGCAGCGACCGAAAAGGGAGCCGAACCGAAGGCTGAACGGCCGGCCGAGGCGCCTGCCCCTGACGCAGGCGCTGACGACAGCATGACCGCCGACGATTTTCGCGATGCGGAAGACAGCGAGGACTGGGCCGGTTCCGACATGGACGGCGCCCTGCCCCCGGCTGAACAGCCTGGCGAAGCGAAAGCGGCGCCGCCGGAACGGCCGCGTATCGAGGTGCCGCCGCTCAAGCTTGAAGGCTTCGTGCCGTCGGCTTTCTCCATCGGAGAGGAAGGCAGGGCGCCCGATACATCCATCCTCGCCAGGCTGCCTGTGCCGCTGCTCATCCATTCCGGCGATGTGCTGCATTACGCCAATGAGGCATTTCTCGAGCTCACCGGCTACGACGCGCTGGAGGACCTTACCGACGCCGGCGGGCTTGGCGCGCTGTTCGCCGACCATTACACCGACGATGGCGAGGCCGACGAAAGCGACCGTTCGCTGAAACTCACGACCCGCCGGGGCCAGGAATTCCCGATCGATGCGCTCCTGCGCTCCGTGCCGTGGCGCGGCGGCAAGGCGCTGATGCTGGTGGTGCGCCGCTCCGGCGAGGACGAAGCGCCGGCGGCGCATCTCAGCGCGGCGAACGACGAGCCGAGCCAACAGCCGGATGTTTCGGAACTGAAGTCGCGCATCGCCGAAATGCGCACCATCATCGACACCGCCACCGACGGCGTGGTGCTGATCGGCCGCGACGGCAATATCCGTTCGATCAGCCGCCCGGCTGAAGCCCTGTTCGGCTTCGACAGCGACGAGATCGCCGGCAAGCCCTTCGCCTCGCTTTTCGCCATCGAGAGCCAGCGCGCGGCGCGCGACTATCTCGCCGGCCTTTCCGAACCTGGTGTGGCGAGCGTCCTCAACGACGGGCGCGAGGTCATCGGCCGCGAGGCGCAGGGGCGTTTCATCCCGCTGTTCATGACCATCGGAAGCCTGCCCAACGACAGCGGCTTCTGTGCCGTCGTGCGCGACATCACGCAGTGGAAGCGAGCCGAGGAGGACCTCACCCAGGCGCGCGCCGTGGCCGAACGCGCCTCCTCGCAGAAGACGGATTTCCTCGCCCGCATCAGCCATGAGATCCGCACGCCGCTCAACGCCATCATCGGCTTTTCCGAACTGATGGTGGACGAGAAGTTCGGTCCGGTCGCCAACGACCGCTACCGCGACTACCTGCGCGACATCAACCGCTCCGGCAATCACGTGCTCGACCTCGTCAACGACCTGCTCGACATCTCCAAGATCGAAGCCGGTCAGCAGGAGATGGCCTACGAGGCGGTGTCGCTCAACGACACGCTGGCCGAAACGGTGGCGATGATGCAGCCGCAGGCCAACCGCGAGCGCGTCATCATCCGCTCCAGCTTCGCCTCGCGGCTGCCGGAAGTGGTGGCGGACTTGAGAAGCGTGCGCCAGATCGCGCTGAACATCCTGTCCAATGCCATCCGCTACACGCAGGCCGGCGGACAGGTGATCGTGTCCACCGCCTACGAGGCCTCCGGCGACGTCGTCATGCGCGTGCGCGACACCGGCATCGGCATGACCCCCGCCGAGATCGAGCAGGCGCTAAAACCGTTCAAGCAGATCAATGCGCTGAAACGCGGCCGCGGCGACGGCACCGGCCTCGGGCTGCCGCTGACCAAGGCGATGGTGGAGGCCAACCGAGCCCGCTTCGCCATCACCTCGACGCCCGGCGAAGGCACGCTGGTCGAGGTCGCCTTCCCCTCGACGCGCGTGCTGGCCGAATAACCGGACACGGTTTCGGAAAAGAAAAAAGGCGTCCAATGGACGCCTTGAAAGATGGGATTGCTGTCACAACGGGGCTTGAGCGAATCTGATCCTCAGGGGACGAGGAACGGGATTTCTCCCTCAAGTTACACGCGACTATCGGCGCCGTCCCTTAACAAGTCCTTACCGGAGGCCGAAAAAATTTACGAATGTGTACCACTCGTGAAATCTAGGTAAATTCGGCCGAAAGTTTTTGTTAACCGTGTAGGGTGACCTAATTTGCGAGCTCCGGCAGATTCCTGAACAGTTCCAGCGCTTCGGGATTGGCCAGCGCCTCCTTGTTCTTGATGGCGCGGCCGTGGACCACGTCGCGCACGGCAAGCTCGGTGATCTTGCCGGATTTGGTCCTTGGAATGTCAGTGACGGCAACGATCTTGGCCGGCACGTGGCGCGGGCTGGCGCCGGTGCGTATCCTGGCGCGGATGCGCTTTTCCAGATCCTCGTCGAGGCTCACCCCGGCGGCCAGCCGCACGAACAGTACGACGCGCACGTCGTTGTCGAAATCCTGACCGATGCAGAGCGCCTCCAGGATTTCAGGCATCTGCTCGACCTGGTTGTAGATCTCGGCCGTGCCGATCCTCACCCCTCCCGGATTGAGCGTGGCGTCGGAGCGGCCATGGATGATCATGCCGCCATGTGCCGTCCATTCGGCGAAGTCGCCATGGCACCAGATATTGTCGAAGCGCTCGAAATAGGCCGCGTGATATTTCTTGCCTTCCGGATCGTTCCAGAAGCCGATCGGCATCGACGGGAAGGCTTTCGTGCAGACGAGCTCGCCCTTCTCCTGCCGCACCGGCTTACCGTCGTCGTCCCACACGTCGACCGCCAGGCCGAGGCCAGGCCCCTGGATCTCGCCGCTCCAGACCGGCTCCGTCGGGACACCGAGCACGAAGCAGGAGACGATATCGGTGCCGCCGGAAATCGAGGCCAGGTGCACGTCCTTCTTGATGCCGTCATAGACGAACCGGAAATCCTCCGGCGACAAGGGCGAGCCGGTAGAAGAGATGGTGCGCACGCTCCCCAGGTCGTGGCTCCTGATGGGCTTAAGCCCTGCCTTGCGCACGGAATCGATGAATTTCGCCGAGGTGCCGAAATAGGTCATCTTCTCGGCATCGGCGAAATCGAACAGCGCATTGCCGTCGGGATAGAAGGGCGAGCCGTCGTAAAGCAGAAGCGTCGCCCCCGAGGCGAGGCCCGAAACCAGCCAGTTCCACATCATCCAGCCGCAGGTGGTGAAATAGAAGAAGCGGTCGCCGTCGAGCAGGCCGGCGTGCAGCCGCTGCTCCTTGACGTGCTGGATCAACGTGCCGCCGGCCGAGTGCACGATGCATTTCGGGATCCCGGTCGTGCCGGAGGAGAACAGGATGTAGAGCGGGTGCGAAAACGGCAGCTGTTCGAAGGCAAGCGGTTTGGCGGCGAAGGGCGAAAGCGCTTCTTCCAGCGCCGCTGCCTTGTCGATGGTGGCGGCGACATCGACGGATGTGCCGAGATAATCGACGATCAGCACCTTGCGCACTGTCGCCAGTTTCCCGGCCACCGCCCGGACCTTGTCGGCGACCTCGATTGCCTTGCCGTTGTACCAATAGCCGTCGGGCGCGATGAAGACGACCGGCTCGATCTGGCCGAAACGGTCGAGCACGCCCTGTTCGCCGAAATCGGGCGAGCAGGAGGACCAGACCGCGCCGATCGAGGCGGCAGCCAGCATGGCGGCGACCGTCTCGGGCATGTTGGGCATCATGGCGGCGATGCGGTCGCCCTGCCTGACCCCAAGCGCCAGGAAGAGCTGCTGCAGGCGCGAGGTGAGCGTGTTGAGCTCATTCCACGACAGCCGTCGCTCGACCTTGTCCTCGCCGCGAAAGACGATTGCCAGACCGCCGCCGGTCTTCTTCAGCAGGTTCTCGGCGAAATTGAGTTTCGCGTCAGGGAAGAACGCAGCGCCCGGCATCTTCTCGCCGTCGACCAGACCCCGCTCGCCCTTGTCGCCGACAAGTCCGCAAAAATCCCAGATCAGGCTCCAGAATGCCTCGCGGTCGTCGATCGACCAGCGATGAAGCTCCGAGTAGCTGGAGAGACCCTCGCCCGCCTTTGCCGCCGCGGCTTTCATGAAGGCGGTCATCGGCGCGGAAGCGACCTGGTCCTGCGTCGGCGTCCACAAGGGGGTGTCGGCGGCCATGATCGTTCCTCCCAAGCACGTCGCGATTGCGGCAGTTAAGCCTGACGCCGCATACGTCGTTGTCCCAAAACCGGCGTGGCGTTTCGGGGGTCGACAGGTTTATCGCTTATGCATACCGCAGCGCAGCAGAGCAAGATTTTGTTGGAATGGCCGGCAGATAAGCGGCGCAAATGCCATGGCAAGGCCATAAAGACTTGAAAAGCGTCAGCGCTCGGTTACACCCGTCGGGCGATTTTGTCGGCAATGGGAAGCATACGGGGCGAGATGTCATCATCTTTGATCCGGCGCGGGGTATGGGTGATCGGCGTTGCGGTGCTGGTCATCGCGCTCGCCGTCGCCACCCTGCCGCTGATTGCCTCGACGCGCATCGTGCGCGACCGCATCGCCTGGGAATTGAGCGCCTGGAGCGGCTTGCGCGTGACGATCGACGGCTCGCCGCGCATCGAGGTGTGGCCGAAGTTCCGGGCAATCCTCAGCGACGTGACGCTGTCGCAATGGACAGAGACCGACGCGCCGCCGGTGATCGAAGCCGAGCGTGTCGAAGTCGACCTCTCCGCCATGGCCGCCTTGCAGGGCGACGTCCAGTTCTCGACCGCAAGGCTGGTGCGGCCGACCATCAGGGTCGAGCGCACGGCGAGCGGTCTCTATCTGCCGCCGCTGCCGACGGGCGGCCGCATCACGCGCTCGATCGACACCGCGCGCGGCGTCGTCACCGCGAACCCGCAGAAGCCCGACCTCGGCAGACTGCCTTCCGATCCGTTCGGCACAGTCGAGTTCCGCGACGGCCGCGTCGTGACCTCGGCGGGCGGCAAGGACAGCGAGATCCTGAGCAGCCTCAGCGGCCAGGTGAACTGGGCGGCCATGAACAGCGACGCCACGCTCACGGCGACCGGCATCTGGCGTGGCGAGAGCGTCCAGATCGATTTTTCCTCGGCGAGGCCGCTGGTGCTGTTTGCCGGAGGCAACGCGCCCGTCACGCTTGCCTTCAAGGCGGCGCCCGCCACGCTCTCCTTCGACGGCGTCGCCTCGATGTCGGAGAACGCCTATCTGGACGGCCAGGCGAAATTCGCCGCCCCTTCGCTGAGACGCCTGCTCGAATGGTCGCAGGCCGGAATCGCGCCTGGTGCCGCGATCGGATCCATCTCGGTCGCGAGCAAGGTGACTGCGTCGTCGGGACGAGCGAAATTCGAGAACACGACGGTGGCGCTGGACAACAATCCCGGCATGGGAGCGCTGGACTTTTCGTTCAGCGAGGCCCTGCCCGTCATTTCCGGCACGCTTGCCTTCGATACGCTCGATCTTCGATCGTTCCTTTCCGCTTTCACGCCGATCGCTCCGGCCGGCGAAGCGGGCCCCGGCGAGATCGACACCAGCTTCGCCGACAAGATCAACCTCGATCTCAGGCTGTCGGCGGCGCACGCCACCGTCGGCCCGATACAGCTCGCCGACGTCGCCGCGACCGCGCAGGTGAAGAACGGGCTCGCCGTCTTCGACATCTCCGACGCCTCGGCCTTCAACGGCAACATCCAGAGCAGCCTGCGTTTCGACCGCAAACCGGACGGCACTCAGGTCGAGTTGCGGCTCCTGGCGTCGGACGTCGACACCGGCGCCTTCGCCACCGCGGCAGGAATGACGCGGCTGGTGCCGGTCGGCACCGGAACCGTCTCGATCATCCTCAAAGGGCCGGGCAAGGCCTGGGACTCGATCTTCGAGAACGCCGACGGGTCCTTCTCGGCGACCTTCGGGCCGGGCTCGCTCAACGGGCTCAACCTGCCCGCCTTCCTCAAGCACAACGAACAGGGCGGGTTCTTCGCTCTCGACGACGTCGCCGACGGTTCGCTGCCGATCGACGGCGCCGAGATCAAGGCGAGCATCTCGAAAGGCGTGGCGCGGTTGGACAAGGCCGAAGTCAATGCACAGAAGTACAAGATCTGGCTTTCCGGCATCGCCTCCTATACCGGGCGCGGGCTGGCGCTCTCCGGCGGCATCGTTCCGAACGGGCAGCCTGCGCAGCCACAGCCTGCGCAGCAACAGCCGGCGCAGCAACCAGCCGCCAGCGGTCAGGCAGCCGTGCAGGCGCCGCCGCCCCCAAAGCAATCGCTGTTCTTCGTCGGCGGCAACTGGAGCACGCCGTTCATCTCGCCGATCAGCCGGGGCGTTTCGGGCCAATAATTTCTGGAAAAGCGCGCAAGCGACTCTCCATCAGGGATAGGAAGGACAAGGCGCAAGCAGCGCCCCGTCCCTTGCTCCTCACCCGCGCTGGGCTGCCTGCTCGTCGCGCTGGCGCTGGACCTCGCGGCGCTTGTTGGCGATCGAGGCGATGATGACGCCGATGGCGACCACGGCGATCAGGATGGTGCAGGCGGCGTTGATCTCCGGTGTCACGCCGAGGCGCACCTGGCTGTAGATCTTCATCGGCAGCGTCGTGGCGCCCGGACCGGAGGTGAAGGAGGCGATGACCAGATCGTCGAGCGAGAGCGTGAAGGCCAGCATCCAGCCCGAAATGATCGCCGGCAGGATGACCGGCAGCGTGATCTGGAAGAAGGTCTTCACCGGCGGCGCGCCGAGGTCCATTGCCGCCTCCTCGAGCGAGCGGTCGAAAGTGACCAGACGCGACTGCACGACGACGGCCACGAAGCACATGGTGAAAGTGGTGTGGGCAAGCGTGACCGTGAAGAAGCCGCGGTCGAGCCCAACGGCCACAAAAAGCAGGAGCAGCGACAGGCCGGTGATGACTTCCGGCATGACAAGCGGCGCAAAGACCATGCCGGAAAACAGCACCCGCCCCCTGAAGCGCGTGTAGCGCGTCAGCGTAATCGCGGCCAGCGTACCGAGCACCGTCGCAGCGGTGGCCGAAATGACGCCGACGCGCGCCGTCACCCAGGTGGCGTCCATCAGGCCCTGGTTGTGGAACAACGACACATACCATTTGGTCGAGAAGCCGCCCCAGACGGTGACGAGCTTCGATTCGTTGAAGGAAAAGACGATGAGCAGCATGATCGGCAGGTAGAGAAAGGCAAAGCCGAGCACGATCGAGGTCATGTTGAAGCGGCTCCAGGTGGCGTTCATTTGCCTTGCTCCTGGGCGCGCGCCTGAGCCTGCTGGAAGAACATGATCGGAATTATAAGCACCAGGAGCAGGATGACGGCCACCGCCGACGAGACCGGCCAGTCGCGGTTATTGAAGAACTCGTTCCACAGCGTCCTGCCGATCATCAGCGTCTGCGAGCCGCCGAGGAGATCCGGAATGACAAACTCGCCGACGGCCGGGATGAACACCAAAAGACAGCCGGCGATCACGCCGGGCAGCGACAACGGGAAGGTTATCTTCCAGAAGGCGCTGGTCGGCGGGCAGCCGAGGTCCTTGGCCGCCTCGATCAACAAGTAATCCATCTTCTCCAGCGACGAATAGAGCGGCAGCACCATGAAGGGCAGGTAGGAATAGACGATGCCGATGAAGATCGCGTTGTAGGTGTTGAGAATCTGCAGCTTATCGCTGACGATGTGCAGCGACAAAAGTAGCTCGTTGAGGAGCCCTTCCGGCTTGAGGATGCCGATCCAGGCATAGACGCGGATCAGGAACGAGGTCCAGAACGGCAGGATCACCAGCATGAGCAAGATCGGGCGGACCGTTGCCGGGGCGCGCGCCATGCCATAGGCGATCGGATAGCCGACGATCAGCGTGAGTATTGTCGAAATCCCGGCGATGATCACGCTCGTCACATAGGCGTTGAAGTAGAGCGCATCCTGGGTGAGCAAGGTGTAATTGTCGAAATTGAGCTCCCGGAAGCCTGCGAAGTATCCGGAAATGCCGTCGCTGAAATCGAGCACCGGCATGTAGGGTGGCATGGCGATCGCCGTCTGCGACAGCGAGATCTTGAAGACGATGATGAACGGGACGAGGAAGAAGAACAGCAGCCAGAGATAGGGAATGATGATGACGAGGCGATCGACGAAACCCTTCGCCAGTTGGGTCGGCAATGCAGCTGTTTCGGCTGACGGAGAAGCGGCGGCGGCGATGTTGGTCATGGCTCGCTCCTACCTGGTCAGCACGACGCCGGCGTCCGGCCGGAAGGAAACCCAGGCGCGGTCGTTCCAGGTCAGCGGGTCCTCGGTGACGCGCGAGGCGTTCAATGCGCTTGCCCGCACCATCTGACCGTCATCGAGCTTGATGTGGTAGACGGTCATGTCGCCGAGATAGGCGACATCGTAGACCTCGCCCTCCAGCGCGTTGACGGCGTCGGCCGGCTTTTTCGACGAGACCTTGATCTTTTCCGGCCGGATCGCGAAGACGATGTCGGCGCCATTGGCGGTTTCGGCGGCGTTCTCGACGACGATCTGCGCACCGGTCGCGCCGGTGATGCGCGTCGTGTTCGCCGCCCGCTCGGCGACCTTGCCCTCGAACATGTTCACATTGCCGACGAAATGCGCCACGAAGCGCGAGGTCGGGGCCTCGTAGATTTCCGCCGGCGTCGCCACCTGCATCACCTCGCCCTTGTCCATGATGGCGATTCGGTCGGCCATGGTCATGGCCTCCTCCTGATCGTGGGTGACGACGACGAAGGTCAGGCCGAGTTCCTGCTGCAGGTCCATCAGCTCGAACTGCGTCTCCTCGCGCAGCTTCTTGTCGAGCGCGCCGAGCGGTTCGTCCAGAAGAAGGACCTTCGGCCGCTTGGCGACCGAGCGGGCCAGCGCCACGCGCTGGCGCTGGCCGCCGGAAAGCTGATGCGGCTTGCGCTTGGCGAACTGCTCGAGCTTGACCAGCCTGAGCATCTCGGCGACGCGTTTTTCGATATCGGGGGCAGGCATGCCTTCCTGCTTGAGGCCGAAGGCGATGTTCTTCTCCACCGTCATATGCGGGAACAGCGCGTAGGACTGGAACATCATGTTCACCGGCCGCTTGTAGGGCGGGATGCCGCGCAGGTCCTGGCCGTCGAGCAAAATGCGGCCGGCCGTCGGCTCCTCGAAGCCGGCGAGCATCCTGAGCAAGGTCGACTTGCCGCAGCCTGAGGCGCCAAGCAGCGCGAAGAACTCGCGTTCGAAGATGGTCAGCGACAGATTGTTGACGGCGGTGAAGTCGCCGAACTTCTTGATCACCTTGTCGAACTGGATATACGGCTTGGCGTTCGGATCATTCCATGGCGCGAAATCCCTGCGGATGCTGCCAAGCGATTTCATAGTCCCCACTCCGGTTCTGCTTGATAATCAAAAGAAAGCGACCCCGGCAGTTGGCTGCCGGGGTCGCGTCTCAGTCCTTATTGGCCGGTGACGATCTTGGTCCAGGTGCGCGTGATGATGCGCTGTGTCTTGGGATCGTAGGGCTGAACGGTATAGAGCTTCTGCACCGTCGCATCGTCCGGATAGATTGCAGGATCGTCCAGGATCGCTTTGTCGACGAATTGCTGCGAGGCCTTGTTGCCGTTGGCGTAGAGCACGAAGTTCGAGGACTTGGCAATCACTTCCGGCTTCATCATGTAGTTGATGAGCTCATGCGCCTCGGCGACATGCGGCGCATCGGCCGGGATCGCCATCTGGTCGAACCATATCTGGGCGCCTTCCTTCGGCACCGAGTAGCCGATCTCGACACCCTGCTTGGCCTCCTCGGCGCGGTTGCGCGCCTGGAAGACGTCCCCGGAGAAGCCGATGGCCAGGCAGATGTCGCCGTTGGCAAGCGCGTTGATGTATTCGGACGAATGGAACTTGCGGATATAAGGCCGGACCTTGAGCAGCGCCTCCTCGGCCTTGGCAATGTCGTCGGCAGACGTGCTGTTCGGGTCAAGGTTAAGATATTTCAACGCCGCCGGTATCATGTCGGCGGGCGAATCCAGGACATAGACGCCGCAGTCTTTCAGCTTGGCCAGCGTGTCCGGATTGAAGAATACGTCCCAGCTGTCGATCTTGTCGGTGCCGAGCGCGGCCTGCACTTTCTTGACGTTATAGCCGATGCCGACGGTGCCCCACATGTAGTTGACCGAATATTCATTGCCCGGATCGTATTTGGCGGTGCGCTGGGAAATGACGTCCCACATGTTGGAGATATTCGGCAGCTTCGACTTGTCGAGCTTCTGGAACACCCCGGCCTGGATCTGGCGGGCAAGGAAATTGCCGCTGGGCACCACGACGTCGTAGCCGCTGCCGCCAGCCAGCAACTTGGTTTCGAGGATCTCGTTGGAATCGAAGGTGTCGTAGACGACCTTGATGCCAGTCTGCTTGGTGAAGTCCTCGATGACGGAGCTGTCGATGTAGTCCGACCAGTTGAAGACGTTGACGACGCGGTCCTCGGCGTGACCGCCCATGGTGAAAAGCGTCAAAAATGCCGACGTCGCCGAAAGCCAGAGCGCTTTGCGGATCATACTGTTCTCCTTTGGTGAGTGTTCCCGTGCCGGCTCGTCGCGACATGGGCGCGGGACGGCGTTTGGTTCAGACTATTGAGCTTTCCGGGGAGCGAGAAGCGAGCGCGCCCGGCGGTGCTTCGGATCGTTGAGTAGCGGTTGCGGCCCTTGCATCCCTTCCAGGAAGGTGCCCGGGCGGCGTCAGCGGCATTCGCCGCGGCGTAAGCAGAGATATAATGATGCGGTCCGGCCCCGATGAGGCCGGCGGAGACACTTGGCAAGATACGCCTGTCTTGTTGTTGCCGTAATTGCAGCCTGCCCGCCCGGCAGCGGAGTTGTCAATGGGGAAGACTCCCGAGCGTCAATTGGGAGACGGCAGCCCGGTGATGCCGGGCCGCTCGGGCCGGGTCTGCCGCTTGAATTCAAATGCGATATGCACAAGCAGCGCCGTGACCACGACCGCGCCGCCGATGATGGTGCGCACCGACGGCACTTCGGAATGGACGAGCCACACCCAGATCGGACCGAGGATCGGCTCGAAAGTGCCGAGCAGCGCCGCGACGGCCGCCGGTACCAGCCGGGCGCCCATGGCGAAGAAGGCAAGGCCGACGCCGAGATTGATCACGCCGAAGGCAAAGAGGAAACCCATGTCGCGCCCGGAGACGGCGAATTCCGTGGCCTGGGAGGCGGCAAAAGCACCGGCCAGCAGCGCGCCGAGGCACGTGGCCGGCACCATGCGCACATGGGCGAAGCGCCGGGTGATCACGGTCGCGAACGAAAACATCACCGCGATCAACAGCGCCAGCCCGTCACCGATCGGCGAGACGGCGCCGCCCAAGGATTCGGAGACCATGATGGCGACGCCGGTGATGACGGCGGCAATGGCGACCCAGGTCCTCGGGCTCACACGTTCGCGAAACAACACCCAGGCAAGCAGGGCCGCCAGAAGCGGCACGCCGGCCTGCATCAACAAGATGTTCGCGACCGTTGTGTAGGCGAGCGCGACGATGAAGCTCGTCGAGGCGGTGGCGAAGCATAGGGCGACGCCGAGCCCCGGCAGGCCCATGTCGCGGAACAGTTTCCAGGTGCCCCGCCAGCCGTCGCGCCAGAGCATGAAGGCGATGAGGAAGGCCACCGCCCAGAGCGAGCGCCAGAACACCACGGTCCAGCTGTCGCCGACATGGATGAAGCGGGCGATGGTGCCGCCAAAACTCCACATCAGCGCCGACAGGAAGACCAGCAGCATGCCGATCCGCTCCTCGCGCGGCGAGACGGCAGGCAAGGCAACGCGACGCGACGCGGTATCGGTCATGGACGGGACTGTCAGCGATTTGCGAGCGGCACGATCCACTATGGACGACCAGACTATATCCCATTCGCGTAGCGCAAATGCCGGAGCCAGGCGTGATCCAGCATCCGCTGACCTGTAGGACAAAGCCGACCTCCGCTCCCTCGGGACCGCCGCAAGCTTTGGCGGCAAGCACTATCCCTGGAAATCGAAGGCGCTGAGGCCCGTCACCATCTCGTCGAGACCGAGCGGTCGCGTCACCGGCGGCTCGGCGCGCGCCAGGCAGCCGACGCGCTCGCAGAGCCTGCAGGCCGGCCCGACCGGCGTCGCGAATGCCGTGCCTTGCGCGGCCTTGCCGGCCGACGGTCCCGGCAGCGCCGCGCCGTAGACGATCTCGTCGCGAAAGGCGATATCGCAGCCAAGCAGAAGTGCCGTGCGCCGCGGCCGCTCGGAGAATGCGCCTTGCGGCCCTTCGAGCGTGCGGGCGATGCAAAGGAACTCGGCGCCGTCCGGCATTTCCACCGCCTCGACCAGAATCCGCCCGGGCTGCGAAAAGGCCGCATGGACAGGAAGCTTCGGGCAGGCGCCGCCGAAACGGCTTTGCGGATAGCCCTGGCTGCCCGCCTTGCGGAAGCGGTTGCCGGCATTGTCGACCTCCAGCATGAAGAACGGCACGCCCGCCGCGCCAGGCCGCTGCAGCATGGTCAGGCGGTTCGCTGCCTGTTCGAAGGACACGCCGAAACGGGAACGCAGAACGTCGATATCGTAGCGGGCGCGCATCGCTGCCGCATGAAAGGCCGGATAGGGCATCATCAACGCATGTGCGGCATAGCGGCCGAGCTCGAAGCGGGCGAGCCGGCGCGCCTCGTCGGTGCCGAGCTTCAGCGCCTGGATCTCGCTCGCCACGGCCACCGTCATGCGCATCAGGCTCGCCTCCATGGCGACCTCGCGCAACTGATCGAAGGGAGACAGCCGCTCGGACAGGAACAGGCGTTGCGAATGGCGATCGTAGCGCCTGCGCCAGTTCGGCATGGTGGCGACCGGCAGCACCTTGACCACGATGCCGTGCTCTCGCCTCAGCCACGCCTTCAGCGCGCCGAACAGGTCGTCGCCGGGATCGAGCAGCGAAATGAAGGCTTCGGCTTCCTCCTCCAGCGCGGTGAAATGGTTCGGCCGACGCTCGAAGGTCTCGTGGACTTCATCGACAGGCAGGCGCGTGCTGGACAATGAGGTTGCCCTGCCCTCCCGCGCCAGAAGCTCATTGAGATCCGACAGCCGCTCGGCCTGCTCACGATAAGCGCGAAACAATTTCACCATCGCGGCGGAAGCGTTCGGAGCAATCTCGGCGAGATCGATCAGCTCCTGGTCGCCCGGCAGCTCGCCGGCCAGCAACGGATCGCCGAACACTTCCTTAAGCGCGGCGATCGACCCTTTGGTCTCGCCTTGCAATTCGTGCGGGTCGATCTTGTAGACGGACGCCAGCTTGAGGATCAGCTGCACCGTCAGCGGCCGCTGGTTGCGCTCGATGAGGTTGAGGTAGGACGGCGAGATGCCCAGCCCTTCGGCCATCGCCGTCTGGGTCAGGCCCTTGGCGTTGCGAAGCCGGCGGATGCGCGGCCCGGCGAAGATTTTCTGGTCGGCCAATCAGCTATCCTTGACAAGATTTTACACGAAATGGTGCGATCTGCGGGAGCCACTCCTTTACAATCGTGACAAATTTACAGCACCAACCTGTCAAACGCAATACAGGTTTTCCCTTATTTTACCCGAAAATCTCCGGTTTTTCTGGCCCATTTTGCGTCGCAATGTAAATGATGTCACACGTCTACGGCGCCGGATACCTTCCCAGAACGCGCCATCCGAACAAGCAGAACCGATCTGGAGCAACCGATGACCGATTTTTACAACCTCGTCCCGTCCGCGCCGGAAGGCCGTTTCGACGGCATTGAGCGGCCCTACTCGCCGGAGGACGTGAAGCGGCTGCGCGGCTCGGTCCAGATTCGCCAGACGCTTGCCGAAAATGGTGCGAATCGGCTGTGGAAGCTCATCCATGAAGAAGACTTCGTCAACGCGCTCGGTGCCATGTCGGGCAACCAGGCCATGCAGCAGGTCAGAGCGGGCTTGAAGGCGATCTATCTATCGGGCTGGCAGGTCGCGGCCGACGCCAACACCGCGTCCGCCATGTATCCGGACCAGTCGCTCTATCCGGCCAATGCAGCGCCGGAGCTGGTCAAGCGCATCAACCGCACGCTGCAGCGCGCCGACCAGATCGAGACGTCCGAAGGCAAGGGGCTTTCGGTCGACACCTGGTTCGCGCCGATCGTCGCCGACGCCGAAGCCGGCTTCGGTGGGCCGCTCAACGCGTTCGAGATCATGAAGGCCTTCATCGAGGCCGGCGCGGCAGGCGTCCATTACGAGGACCAGCTGGCGTCGGAGAAGAAGTGCGGCCATCTCGGGGGCAAGGTGCTGATCCCGACCGCGGCCCATATCCGCAACCTCAACGCGGCCCGGCTTGCGGCGGACGTGATGGGCACGCCGACACTGGTGGTGGCGCGCACCGACGCGGAGGCGGCAAAGCTGCTCACCTCGGATATCGACGAGCGCGACCGGCCTTTCGTCGACTATGACGCCGGCCGCACGGTCGAGGGCTTCTACCATGTCAGGAACGGCATCGAGCCATGCATCGCGCGCGCTGTCGCCTACGCGCCGCATGCGGATTTGATCTGGTGCGAGACCTCGAAACCCGATCTTGAGCAGGCAAAGAAGTTCGCCGAAGGCGTGCGCAAGCATCATCCCGGCAAGCTGCTCGCATACAATTGCTCGCCATCGTTCAACTGGAAAAAGAACCTGGACGACGCGACCATCGCGAAGTTCCAGAAGGAACTCGGCGCCATGGGCTACAAGTTCCAGTTCATCACGCTGGCCGGCTTCCACCAGTTGAACTTCGGCATGTTCGAACTGGCGCGCGGCTACAAGGATCGCCAGATGGCGGCCTATTCGGAACTGCAGGAGGCCGAGTTCGCGGCGGAGGCCCATGGCTATACCGCGACCAAGCATCAGCGCGAAGTCGGCACTGGCTATTTCGACGCCGTATCGATGGCGATCACCGGCGGTCAGTCTTCGACCACCGCCATGCATGAATCGACCGAGCACGCCCAATTCAGGCCGGCGGCCGAGTGACGACAACACCAGAGGAAACGCCCGAAGGGCACTTACGTCGAGGAGAACAGCAATGGCATCGATAAGCCGCGTCAAGGAACGGGCAGAAGAACAGTCGAGCGCAATGAGCGTCGATCAGCAGGCGACGATCCGCATGCTGGCCAACGACCTGCACAGGCTCAACCAGTCTGTGATGAAGGCGGTCGAGGCAGGCGTGTCCGTGGAACTGGTGCGCTCCGCCAGGCACCATGGCGGGGACGGCAACTGGGGTGATCTTTTGATCCCAGTGATCGTCACCCACCAGAGCCACAGTTGACGTTACGTCAAACAATCTCCGCGAGTGTCTCCCGTGCGCTATACGTTCGGGAGACTATCGCTTTTTTTCGAATTTCAATCCGTGATAAGGCGTAGGACTTACGACGAATATTAGCCTTTCTTGTTATATTGTCGTCTTCGACTATTTCTGCTTGACACCGCTGGCGATCTCGCGCCAATTGCGCTCAGGTTTCAACCCTGCATTGAACCAGAGCGCCCGCCCGCCATGTGCCCCACCAATCGTGACGATCCTCGAAAACCAATAAAACCGGCGGAGCGTGGCGCGGCAGCGCGGCTGCCGGCGGACTTCTCCAAGGTGCTTGTGGTCGGCAAATCGTCGATCAACCGGGTCGTGGTGTCGAAGATCGTGGAGAAATCCGGGCTGAAGCCGATTTCGGAGTCGCCCGATACGGCCGAGAAAGCCCTGGCCGGCCTGGTGCCCGGCGTAGTGATCCTGGACGGCGGGCCGGACGACAAGGACTGCGACAGGCTGTTGTCCGGCATCGATGCGCTGCGGCGCGCTTCCGGCAAGGCGCTGCCCGCCGTGATCCTGCTCTCAACCAGGAATGGCACGCCAGACAGCCTCGGCCTGTCGAGCCTCGTGGACACCGTGGTTGCCAAGCCGATCACGCCCGAGAGACTGCAACCGGTGATCGATCGCCTGGTCGGCCGCGGCTAGACCGAACGGATTCACCCTGCTTTGGCGATGGCCTCGACCAGCGCCGGCAAATCGCCGAGATCTGATATCTCGCGAAAACGCGGCGCCGCGACGGGCGCCTCGGCATGCTCCACAGCCCAGGTAAATTCGTGCGGCACATGGATGCCCCAGCCGCCGGCCTCGATGGCCGGCACCACGTCCGACTTGAGCGAGTTACCGACCATCATGCTGTTTTGCGGACCGTCGCCATGGCGGCTGAAGATGCGGGCATAGGTGGCGGCGCTCTTGTCGCTGACGATCTCGACGGCATCGAAGAGATCGCCCATTCCCGACTGCGCGAGCTTGCGTTCCTGATCGAAGAGGTCGCCCTTGGTGATCAGCACCAGATGGTAGGAACCCGCAAGCTTTTCGACCGTCTCGCGCGCATGCGGCAGCGGCTCGATCGGGTGGCTGAGCATCTCGCGGCCGGCAGCCAGAATTTCGCCGATGACCGAACCTGGGACTTCACCGTTGGTAATCGCAACGGCCGTCTCGATCATCGACAGGGTAAAGCCTTTGATGCCGAAGCCGTAGAGGGCGAGGTTGCGCCTTTCCGCCTCGAGCAGCCTTGCAGCGATATGCTCATGATCGCCGTGTTCGGCCAGCAAGGCAGCGAAGCGCTTCTCGGTCATGCGGAAGAACTGCTCGTTCTGCCACAGCGTGTCGTCGGCGTCGAAGCCGATCGTGGTCAAACGTGGAGCGGACATGTGCAGACCCTTTGTGGATAGGCTCATCTAGACTTTGTTGCGCCGTGCCGCCAGCGACAAGACGGACGGCGCTTCGGTGCGACGAACCCCTGGGCCTCCCCTTCCCTTCCCCTATAGCGCCCGGCTATACTTCGAAATCCGCAACACAATCTGGTGAATGATGCCGCCTGAAAAAAAGGGAGTCCGTCCGTCGAGCCGGGGGGGACGCGCCCGCATGCCTGCCTTCCTGAAAAACGAACGCGGTGTGAAGAACTGGAAGGAAGCCAGCGCCTGGCTGGAGTGGCGCGGCATCGAGGACATCGAATGCATCACGCCGGACCAGGCCGGCGTTGCCCGCGGCAAGATGATGCCGTCGAAGAAATTCACCTCCAACACATCGCTGGCGCTGCCTTCGGCGGTGTTCATGACGACGATCTCCGGCGGCTATCCCGAAGACGGCAACGGCTTCCACTATCCGGAGGACGACGGCGACCTGAAGCTTTTGCCCGACCTTTCGACGCTGACCGTCGTGCCCTGGGAAGAAGACCCGACGGCCGCCGTGATCTGCGACCTCGTCCACCAGGACGGCCGCTCGGTGGAATTCACGCCGCGCAATGTGCTGAAGCGCGTGCTGGCCGCCTATGACGAGCGCGGCCTCAGGCCCGTGGTGGCACCCGAGATCGAATTCTATCTGGTGCGCAAGAACCCCGACCCGGACTATCCGCTGACGCCGCCCGTCGGACGCTCGGGGCGGCCGATCGGCGGCGGCGCCGGCTATTCGATCGCCGGCGTCAACGAGTTCGACGAACTGATCGACGACATCTACCATTTCTCCGAGCGGCAGGGCCTGGAGATCGACACGCTGATCCACGAGGAGGGTGCCGGCCAGCTCGAGATCAATCTGCGCCACGGCGATCCGATCGAGCTCGCCGACCAGGTCTTCATGTTCAAGCGGACCATCCGCGAAGCGGCGCTGAAGCACGAGATTTATGCCACCTTCATGGCCAAGCCCATCCAGGGCCAGCCCGGCTCGGCCATGCATATCCACCAGTCGGTCATCAACAAGAAGACCGGCAGGAACATCTTCTCGGCCGAGGACGGCTCCGAGACCGACGCGTTCTTCCATTTCATCGGCGGCATGCAGAAACATGTGCCGAACGCGCTGGTGATGCTGGCACCCTATGTCAATTCCTACCGCCGGCTGACCCAGGCGGCCTCGGCGCCGGTCAACAACAAATGGGGCTACGACAACCGCACCACGGCCTTCCGCGTGCCGCGCTCCGATCCGGCGGCGCGGCGCGTCGAAAACCGCATCCCGTCGTCGGACGCCAATCCCTATCTGGCGCTGGCCGCTTCGCTTGCCTGCGGGCTGATCGGCATGGTCAGCAAGGCCAAGGCTTCCGCACCGGTGCTGACCACCGCCAACGAAGACGAGATCGACTTGCCGCGCAGCCTGCTTGAAGCCGTCGACCTGTTCGAGGCGGACAAGGAACTGGGCGCGATCCTCGGCAAGTCCTTCGCCGCCACCTATGCCGCGATCAAACGGGCCGAGTTCGAGACCTTTATGGAAGTGATCAGCCCGTGGGAGCGGGAGTATCTGTTGTTGAATGTGTGAGCGGCGACTTCGTCGCGTGAATGGTGAATAGTGAATGGTGAGTAGTTTCATATTGGACGGGTGAACGCGGCCAGTGCGCCTTCGCAAAGCCATTCACCATTCACTGGCGTTCTCATGCCCTACCAATCCCCCATTTCCCCCGGCCGTTCCTGGTATGAGGATACGGCCGGGCCCCGCCCCGAGTATCCCTCGCTCGATGGCGATCGGACGTGCGACGTTGTCATCGTCGGTGGAGGCTTCACCGGCCTTTCGGCAGCGGCGCATCTTGCCAAGGCCGGCACAGATGTCGTGCTCATCGATGCCTACCGCTTTGGCGACGGCGCATCGGGGCGCAATGGCGGCCAGCTCGGCACCGGCCAGCGCGCCTGGGCTGAGGAACTCGAGACCGAATACGGGTTTTCACGAGCCAAGGCGCTGTTCGATCTCGCGGAAGAGGCCAAGACGCATCTTCTCGATTTCGCGACGGCCAACCGGATCGAGATCGACTACATGCCCGGCCAATTGTCGGTAGCGCATAAGAGGCGCTATGTCGACGACTACAAGGCCCATGCCGAGATCATGGGGAGCCGCTTCGGTTATCCGCACATCTCCTTCACGGATGCCGGCGAGACCGCCGAGCGTCTGGGCTCGACGCGCTATTTCGGCGGCACGCGCGACACCGGCACCGGGCATATCCACCCGCTGAAGCTGGTGATCGGCACGGCAAAAGTGGCCGCCGCGGCCGGCGCGCATCTGTTCGAGCGGACGCCCTCGACCGGCATTGTTTCCGCTGGCGGCAGGGTGAGGGTCACGACGCCCAAGGGCACCATCACAGCCGAGAAATGCCTGGTCGCGGTCAACGCCTATGGCGGCAATCTGGAGCCCGTCAGCGCCGCGCATATCATGCCGATCGGCTCCTTCATCGGCGCGACCGTGCCGCTCGACGCTCAGTCCAAGGTGCTGCCGGGTGGCGAGTCGGTGGACGATTCCCGTTTCGTCGTGCGCTATTTCCGCAAGTCGAAGGACGGCCGGCTTTTGTTCGGCGGTCGCGAGGTCTATGCCGTCAACGATCCGAAGGACATCCATATCCACATCCGCCGGCAGATCGCCGAGCTCTTTCCGGCGCTAAAGGATGTCGAGATCACCCATGGCTGGGGCGGCTATGTCGGCATCACCGTGCCGAGGAAACCGTTCGTGCGCGAGGTGATGCCGAACGTGATCTCGATGGGCGGCTATTCCGGACACGGGGTCATGCTCGCGAACTTCTTCGGCAAGCTCTATGCCGAAACGATCGCCGGCAACCGCGACCGGCTGAAGCTTATCGAGGACCTGAAGATTCCCGCTTTCCCGGGTGGCCGTCGTTTTCGCGCGCCGCTGCTGTTTCTGGCGCTCAACTGGTTCGCGCTGCGCGACAGGATTTGAGGCCGGACATCGGCAAAAGCCGTTGATTCGACAGGGCCGCTTCCCTAGCGGCACGTTGCAGAATCCTTAATGAACGCGCAGAATTTCGAAAAAAGGCGCACTGATGCCATAATCGGCGGCAAAAGATGCCGGTTCTGGGCGATAGCACGGGGATTTGCGCGGGCCTGCCCGCTGGAATTTCGGGACCGATGCCGATCAACCGCGAAATATTGCGGCAAGATCGAAAGAACGTCGGCCCGTTAGTTGGAGGTGGTTTAGTGTACGAGCCCTTCAGTTTCGGTGCGCCGGAACGACGGCGCTTCGCGGTGCAGTTTGGCTATGACATGCGGCCCTCGTTCTGGCAGGGTCTGCAGTCGAACGCGCATCTGGTGATAGCGGCCGTCGGCACCGCGGCGCTGCTTGGCGTGGCGGCGGTGGCGCTTTGGCTGGCCCTGCCGGCCAATGAACGGCAGGCGATCGCAAGCGCGGAGCAGACCGTGCCCGCGATGCCAGTCAAGACGAAGAAAATCGCCCCGGCCGCGGCGAGCGCCATCAGTGTCGCCGCGCCGCAAGCCGCGCGCAAGGCCGATGCGGTTTCGCCCGTGACTGCAGCCCGAGAAGCCACCATTCCGGCGCTGGCATCCAACAACCCCCGCTGGAACGGCACGGGTGGTGAGCCTGCGCCTGCTGCGGCAGATGCTCCGCCGGCCTCGTCCGCTCAGGCCGCGGATAAGCCGGCGACGCAGAGCGACAAGCCGGCCGTTGCGGCCTTCGCCGAATCCGCGCCGGCGAATGATGCTTCGAGCGCCTTGTCCAAGGTGGCCGCTCCCGCTGCGACAAATGATCCGCCGACCACGGAGAAAAAGGCGGACGACAAGATGGACGGCTCCCAGACCGCCGCCATATCGGCAACAAAACCGCAGGCTCTCGACGATCAGACGGCAGCAACCGAGGACCAGGCCAAGCCTGACCCTGAAAAGGTAAGCGCGGTCGCCAACGGACGTATCCTGCGGGCAGTGACAATGCGAGCAGGTCCAAAACAGAAGGCGGCCGCCATGCTCACCGTGCCCGCTAAAACTTCCGTGCAAGTGCTAAGCTGCAAGAAATGGTGCGAGATCGTCTATAACGGCAAGCGCGGCTGGATCTACAAAAGCTACGTCAAGACTGGCGCCTGATCCAGACATCGTTGGCGGCCTGCCGCCGCAACGTCAATTCAGATGCAGCGCCCGCCGTCGACCTCCAGCGCCACGCCGGTGATGAAGGCCGCCTCGTCCGAAGCCAGCCAGAGCGCCGCATTGGCGATGTCGAGCGGCGTCGAGAGCCGGCCGAGCGGGATCGAGGCGCGGAACTTCTCGCGGATCTCCGGCGTGTCGGCGCCCATGAACTTCTCCAGCATGCCGGTCTCGCCCGCGACCGGGCAGAGGCAATTGACGCGGATGTTCTTCGGCGCGAGCTCGACCGCCATCGACTTGGTGGCGGTGATCGCCCATCCCTTGGAGGCGTTATACCAGGTGAGGCCCGGCCGCGGCCTGATGCCGGCCGTCGAGGCCGTGGTGAGGATGACGCCGCCGCCCTGCCGGTCCATGATCGGCACAACGGCAAGGGCGGCATGATAGATCGCCTTCATGTTGACGGCGGTGATCAGGTCGAAGGTTTCCTCGTCGACACCCAGCATGTCGCCGTTGCGATGGGTATAACCGGCGTTGTTGACCATGATGTCGACGCGGCCGAAGGCGCTCTTGGCGGCATAGACCATCTCGTCGAATTCGGAGCGCTGCGACACGTCGGTTTGGGTCCAGATCGCGCTGTCGCCGATTTCCTCCGCCACCCGCTCGGCGCCTTTGGCGTTGAGGTCGGCGACCACGACACGCGCGCCCTCTTCAGCGAAGCGCTTCGCCATGCCCTCGCCGAATCCCGACGCCGCGCCGGTGATGATGGCCACCTTGTTTTCCAGACGCATGGTTTTCCCGCTCATTGCGATCATCCCGTCTCGAGGAGGGCGGCTGCCGCCATTCTCCCTTAGCTTTCGTCACATTCACGTTCTATGTTGCAGGCGCGAACGCTGCCGGAAAGCCATCGTTTGCCGACAAGCCTGCCGGTAGCGCCAGTGTCAAGGACACATGTGGACCCAATCAATGGCAAGAGGTTGGTCCTGGATGTGACACCATGGCACTGGAAAATTTAAATCGATTAGAATATACCAGCTGCGCTACCGCGACCGGCATCAAATCGGACTGACCATGACCAGCCAGATCATTCCCGTCGATCCCTTCGACTTCATCATCTTCGGCGGCACCGGCGACCTGTCGGAACGCAAGCTTCTGCCCTCGCTCTACCATCGCCAGCGCGGCCAGCAATTCTCCGAGCCGACGCGCATCATCGGCACGTCGCGCGCGAAAATGACCGACGCCGAGTTTCAGACCTTCGCTAAGAAGGCGATATCCGAGCACGTGAAGCAGGCCGACGTCGATGCCAAGGAGCTCGAGACCTTCCTGGCGCGGCTTTCCTACGTCTCGGCCGACGCGACCACCGGCGCCGGCTTCGACAAGCTCAAGAAGGCGATCGGCGACAGCGACCGCATCCGCGCCTTCTATCTGGCGGTGGCGCCGGCCCTGTTCGGCGACATCTCGCACCAGCTCAAAGAGCACAGGCTGATCACGCCGAACTCGCGCATCGTGCTGGAGAAGCCGATCGGGCGGGATCTCACCTCGGCGCGGGCGCTCAACGACGCGGTTGGCGATGATTTCCACGAAAGCCAGATCTTCCGCATCGATCACTATCTCGGCAAGGAAACGGTGCAGAACCTGATGGCGCTGCGCTTTGCCAATGCGCTCTACGAGCCGTTGTGGAATTCCGCGCATATCGATCATGTGCAAATCACGGTGGCCGAAACCGTGGGTCTCGAGGACCGCGTCACCTATTACGACAAGGCCGGCGCGCTGCGCGACATGGTGCAGAACCACATCCTGCAGCTGCTTTGCCTGGTTGCCATGGAAACGCCATCGTCGATGGACGCAGACGCGGTACGCGACGAGAAGCTGAAGGTGCTGAGGGCATTGAAGCGCATCAACGGCAACGAGGCGCCCAAGCACACCGTGCGCGGTCAGTATCGCGCCGGCGCCTCGGCAGGCGGAGCCGTCAAAGGCTATGTCGAGGAACTCGGCAAGGACAGCAACACCGAGACCTTCGTCGCAGTAAAGGCCGAGATCGGCAACTGGCGTTGGGCCGGCGTTCCCTTCTATCTCAGGACCGGCAAGCGGCTGGCGACCCGCGTTTCGGAGATCGTCATCGAGTTCAAGCCGATCCCCTATTCGATCTTCGGCGACAGCGCCGGTCCGATCTTCGCCAATCAGCTGGTCATCCGCCTGCAGCCGGACGAAGGCGTCAAGCAGTACATCATGATCAAGGATCCGGGGCCGGGCGGCATGCGGCTGCGCCAGATTTCGCTCGATATGAGCTTCGCGCAGTCCTTCCAGGGCCGGGCGCCGGACGCCTATGAGCGGCTGATCATGGATGTGGTGCGCGGCAATCAGACGCTGTTCATGCGACGTGACGAAGTCGAGGCGGCCTGGAAATGGATCGACCCGATCCAGAACGCCTGGGAAAGCGCCAGGCAGGAAGCGCAGGGCTATACGGCCGGCACCTGGGGCCCCTCGGCCTCCATCGCGCTCATCGAACGTGACGGACGGACATGGCACGAGAGCAATTGAGCGGCGCCGCCTACGCCTGGAACGGCTTTGCCGACCGCCAGCAGCTGGCGGCAGCACTTGCCGGCCAAGTCGCCGCGCGGTTGACCAAAGCGATCGACAAGCGCGGCACGGGTCTGCTCGCGGTCTCCGGCGGGACGACGCCGGCAAAATTCTTCGCCGCGCTGTCCGCCATACCGATCGCCTGGGACAAGGTCACGGTGACGCTGGTCGACGAGCGTTTCGTGCCGCCCACCTCGCCGCGCTCGAATGCCGGGCTGGTGGCCGCCAACCTGCTCCAGAACAAGGCAGCGGCAGCGCGCTTCGTGCCGCTCTATCATGAGGCGGCGAGCATCGAGGACGCAGCCGCTTCGGACAGCGAGGCCCTGCGGTCATTGGCCTGGCCGCTGGACGTCGTCGTGCTCGGCATGGGTGGCGACGGCCACACGGCCTCGTTCTTTCCCGATGCCGGCAACCTCGCTGAATTGCTCGACCCCTCCTCGCGACGGATCGTGCTGCCGGTGCATGCGCCGAGCGGCGGCGAGCCGCGGCTGACCCTGTCGATGGCGCGGATCGTTGCCGCCGGCTTCATCGCGCTCCACATCGAGGGAGAGGACAAGCGCATTGCCTTCGACGGCGCGATGGGAGCGGGCATGAAGAAGCCCATCCGCAACGTGCTCGAGGCAGCGCCGATACCGGTAGAGGTGTTCTGGGCACCCTGATTTCACCAAAGGAACAGCCCCGGAGGCTATGGGAGGACGTTTCCGGGGCTCGAAAGGACAAGCCATGACAGCCAGACGCGACATCGAAGCCATCACGGAACGCATCCGCCAACGCTCGAAAGCCGGCCGCGAGGCCTATCTCGGCCGCATCGCGGAGGGATCAGGCCGCGCCGCCAACCGCGCGGTGCTGTCCTGCGGCAACCTGGCCCACGGCTTTGCCGTCTGCAGCCCGTCGGAGAAGGTCGCGCTCGGCGGCGACCGCGTGCCCAACCTCGGTATCATCACCTCCTACAACGACATGTTGTCGGCGCATCAGCCCTTCGAGACCTTTCCGGCGCTGATCAAGGAAGCGGCGCGCGAGGCCGGCGGCATCGCCCAGGTCGCCGGCGGCGTGCCGGCAATGTGCGATGGCGTCACGCAAGGCCAGCCCGGCATGGAACTGTCGCTGTTCTCGCGCGACGTGATCGCCATGGCGGCCGCGATCGGCCTCTCGCACAACATGTTCGACGCCGCCGTCTTCCTCGGCGTCTGCGACAAGATCGTGCCGGGGCTGGTGATCGCAGCACTCACCTTCGGGCACCTGCCGGCGGTCTTCATCCCCGCCGGACCAATGACCACGGGCATCCCGAACGACGAGAAGGCCAAGGTCCGCCAACTCTATGCCGAGGGCAAGGTGGGACGGGCCGAACTGCTGGAGGCCGAGTCCAAATCCTACCACGGTCCGGGCACCTGCACCTTCTACGGCACCGCCAATTCCAACCAGATGCTGATGGAGATCATGGGCCTGCACACGCCCGGCGCCTCCTTCGTCAATCCGGGCACGCCGCTGCGCGACGCGCTGACGAAGGAAGCGGCGAAGCGCGCGCTGGCGATCACCGCGCTCGGCAATGCCTATACGCCGGTCGGGCGCATGATCGACGAGCGCTCGATCGTCAACGGCGTGGTCGGCCTGCACGCCACCGGCGGTTCGACCAATCACACCATCCACCTGATCGCGATGGCCGCGGCGGCTGGCATCGCTCTCACCTGGCAGGACATTTCCGACCTGTCGGAGGCCGTGCCGCTGCTCGCACGCGTCTATCCGAACGGACTTGCCGACGTGAACCATTTCCATGCCGCCGGCGGGCTCGGTTTCCTGATCCGCGAGCTGCTCGACGAAGGCATCCTGCACGAGGACGTGCAGACGGTGTGGGGCGAAGGCCTGCGGCCCTATGCCGTCGAGGCCAGGCTCGGCGCCGACGGCAGCGTCGTGCGTGAAGCGGCGCCGCTGGAGAGCGGCGACGAGAAGGTACTGGCACCGTTCAAGAAGGCTTTCCAGCCGACCGGCGGCCTAAAAGTGCTTGCCGGCAATCTCGGCCATGCGGTCATCAAAACCTCGGCCGTCAAGCCCGAGCGGCGGGTCATCGAGGCGCCGGCTAAGGTGTTTGACAGCCAGCAGGGACTGAACGATGCCTTCAAGGCCGGCACGCTCACCGGCGACTTCGTCGCCGTCATCCGCTTCCAGGGGCCGAAGGCCAACGGCATGCCGGAACTGCACAAGCTGACCACCGTGCTCGGCATCCTGCAGGACCGCGGCCAGCGCGTCGCGCTGGTGACGGACGGGCGCATGTCCGGCGCCTCCGGCAAGGTGCCGGCGGCGATCCATGTGACGCCGGAAGCGGTCGAGGACGGGCCGATCGCCAGGATCCACGACGGCGACATCATCCGCCTTGACGCCGATGCCGGCACGCTGGAAGTGCTGGTGCCGGGGACGGAATTCGCGCTGCGCCGCACGGCCGATGCCGATCTCATCGGCAACGAGTTCGGCTTCGGCCGCGAGCTGTTCGCCGGGTTCCGCCAACTGGTCGGCCGCGCCGACCACGGCGCCGCCGCCTTCGCAAACGCCTGACGTCTTCCCCCAACGTGCCTCACGAAAAAGGGCGGCTCGGAGCCGCCCTTTTTCGTCTATTCGCGGACCGCGATGCCTACTGAACGGTGACCTCGGTCCGCTCGCCGGCCTTGATCGTCACCGGTGTTTCCTTGTCCTGGCCCTGGTCGGAGGCGTGACGCACGACGACATAGTCGCCGGCCGGAATCGTCTGCTGCCAGCTGTCGCCATAGCTTAAGCCCAGCGACTTGCGCTTGCCTTCTATGTCCTTCTTCGACGAGAACACCTCGATCGAATAGGCGCCGGGCGCCGACATCGCCAGCACGCCGGCGTCGAGCGCCACCTTCACGTCCTGATTGTCGCCGGCCTTGATGCTGAAGGGCTGCTCGACAACGGAGAGATCGAGCGTGGTGAGCGCGACGTAGTCGTCCGGCGGCAGCCAGAACTTGCTGTCAGGCCCGTAGGAATGCTCCACGCTCTCGCGCGAGCCGTCGATCTTCTTCTTTGCCTTGACGATCTCGAAGCCGATGCCGGAACTGTCGGCCTTGTCGCCGCCGGCGGTGTAATAGGCATTGAGCATGGCATGGCCGACGCCGACGACGATGTCCTTCTCCACGGTCTGCCCGGCGGCAAGCTGGACGGTCTCGGTCACCGTGCCGGCACCGATCTGGACCGTCACTTTCTGCTCGCCCGCGGGCACGGTGGCTTTGGCATCACCATAGTGGGTTGTGCTGCCGCCCGGATAGGCGAAGTCGACACGCGCCTCGCCGCTGATCTCCGAGCCCTGGCTGGCATGCGGATGGATGACCAGAGTGCCGCCGTTCAGCGTGAACAGCGGGTCGTAGGTCTTGCCAGCCTCTATCTTGATCTTCTGCTCGCTCCTTGCCTCGTCGTCACGGCCGACAACGATATAGTCGCCCGGATCGAGATTGGTCTTGAGCTCGCCATACTCTGTCATGACCTGATCGCCGCGTGTGCCGTCGGCCGCGGCTTTATAAATCTCCCAGGCATTGCCATCGGTGATCGGATCGCCGCCTTCGGCCATGACCACGCTCGGCGTGAAATTGAATTCAGACTTGGCGGGTGAGGGCGCCGGCGCGGGGGCAGGAGCGGGTTCAGGCGCGGGAGCCGGCACTGCCACGGTCTCGACCAGCGCTTGCTGCAGCGCCTTCTCGTCGGAGGCCTGGATGTATTTGCCGCCGGTGTTTTCGGCGAGGCAGGCGATCTGCTTGCCTTCGTCGGCGGTCAGACCGAAGCCGACGACGTCGGCGGTGAAGTCGACGCCGGTTTCCTTCAGCTCCTTGCCGAGCGCGCACGGATCGCCGCCGCAGGTCTCCAGCCCATCGGTGATGAGGACGACGGTCGCCTTGTCCTCGGTGTATTTCAGCGCCTCGGCAGCCTGCTTGACGGCCGCCGTCAGCGGCGTCTTGCCGAGGAATTTCATGCTGTCGGCGGCGGCCGAAATCGCGCTCGCCGAACCGGCCTGCGGCGGCACGATCAGCTCGATGTCCTCGCAGCTGCCCTTCTGGCGATGGCCATAGGCCATGAAGCCGATCTCGTCGTCGGCCGGCACCGACTGCAGCACGGTGCGCAGCGATTCGCGCGCGATCTCGAGCTTCGGCTTGCCGTCGATCTGGGCCCACATGGAGCCCGATGCATCGAGAATGATGATGACCTTGTTGGCGGCAAAGCCAAACGTGGTCGTCGACAAAAGGAGGATCGCCGCAGCGACGCTCCGTGCCAGTCCCGCCATGAAAATCTCCTGAGTGAGCCCCCTGTCCGCGTCGGGAAAACTATTTGAGGCGGCGTCGCGGCACAAGCCTGCAGGCGCCGCTTCCTGCTCAGGCTCGCTCGCGGAGGCTTGGAGTTTTAGTATGTGGTGCGACGCTCTTCCGACGGCGGGCGGCCGAATTGCAGCCGATAGCTTTGCGCGAAATAGGAGTGCGAGGTGAAGCCGGTGGCGATCGCCACGTCGAGGATCGGCATGTTGGTCTGGCGCAGCAATTCGCGCGCCCGCTCAAGCCTGAGCCGCATGTAATAACGGCCCGGCGTCACATTGAGATGGCGCAGGAACAGCCGCTCGACCTGGCGCACCGACAGGCCCGCCGACTTGGCAAGCTGCACCGCCGACAGAGGCTCGTCGAGATGATCCGCCATCAGCTCGACGATGCGCCTGAGCTTCTCGGATTTGCCGGTGAGGTCGCGCTCGGGGCCGACGCGCTGGCGGTCGCCGGCCGAGCGGATGCGCTCGTGTTGGAACTGGTTGGCCACGCCATTGGCGAGGTTGGAGCCGAAATCGCCGCGCACGATCTCCAGCATCAGGTCGATCGAGGTGGTGCCGCCGGCGCAGGTGTAGCGCTTGCGGTCGATCTCGAAGACGTTGCCAGTGCAATTGATATCGGGAAAGCGCTCCATGAAGCCGGCGCGATTTTCCCAATGGATGGTGCAGCGATAGCCGTCGAGCTGCCCGGCCTCTGCCAGCAGGTAGGAGCCGACCGACAGCGCGCCGAGCGCATTGCCGCGCCGGCCCCAGCTGCGCAGCGCCGCCAGCACCTTGCTCTTGCCGGGGAATTCGGTGGTCAGCCCGACCGACACGAACAGAATATCGACCGGCGGCATGTCGGCGACGGAATAGTCGATCTTCAGCGGCAGGCCGTTGGAGGCCATGACCGCGTCGCCATCCGCCGATATCGTCGTCCAGCCGTAGAAATCACGGCCCAGCAGACGGTTGGCCGAGCGGAAGCAATCGATCGCCGCGGCCAGCGAGAACATCGAGAATTTGTCGACCAGCAGGAAACCGAACTGCCGCCCGCCCTGAACGGGATCGCCCATGACCGGCCGTTCAACAGGAGCGGTAAGATTCGGCAAGGATGCTGCTTTCTGATCAGAAGGACGGCCGCTTCAATCCGGCCGCGAGGTAGGCGGAAGCTACAGTGTTGGCCATCAGCATGGCAATGGTCATCGGTCCGACGCCGCCGGGGACCGGCGTGATGGCGCCGGCAGCCTTCGCCGCCTCGGCATAGGCCACGTCGCCGACCAGCCGCGACTTGCCTTCGCCTTTCTCGGGCGCGGGGATGCGGTTGATGCCGACATCGATGACGGTGGCGCCGGGCTTCACCCAGTCGCCCTTGACCATTTCCGGGCGACCGACGGCGGCGACCAGGATGTCGGCGGTGCGGGCCAGTGCCGGCAGGTCTTTCGTGCGGCTATGGGCGACGGTGACGGTACAGTTGGCGGCGAGCAGCAGATTGGCCATCGGCTTGCCGACGATGTTGGAGCGGCCGACGACGACGGCATTGAGACCGGAAAGGTCCTTGCCGCGCACGCGCTCGATCAGCAGCATCGAGCCTGCCGGCGTGCAGGGCACGAAGGCCGTCTCGAGCTCGCCGGTGCCGAGCTTGCCGACATTGATGAAATGGAAGCCGTCGACATCCTTCTCCGGCGCGATCGTCTGGATGACCTTGCCGGCATCGATATGGCCCGGAAGCGGCAGCTGCACGAGGATGCCGTGGATCGACGGATCAGCGTTGAGATCGCCGATGATCTTCAGCAGCTGCTCTTCAGTCGTCTCGGCCGGCAGCGTGTGCTGGAGCGAATGGAAGCCGCATTCCTTGGCCGTGCGCGATTTCGAGGCGACATAGACCTGGCTCGCCGGATCCTCGCCGACGATCACCACCGCAAGGCCAGGCCTTGTCGCTCCCCTGGCCGACAGCTCGGCGGTCAGCGCCTTGACCTTTTGAACCACGTCTTCGGCGACACTCTTCCCGTCGATCACTTCGGCCATCATTCACCTTCAACACTGTTCCGCGGCCGCGCTCGCGCGCCGCCCTGATCCTCAATCCAGCATCGCGATCCGCCAGGCGCCGAGCGCGGGCGGTCGAATGCAGCGCGGCATTTTCACGAAAATTCGACAGGGCAATCCCGTCAAAACGTCGTCGGATGCCGTAAACCGAAACCGGCTGCTTTTATCGGAGGCTGCTTCTATCGAAGGCCAGCTTTTATCGAAGAGGGGGCGTTTTAGAAATAGCGGCGGCGCGTGCGGCTCTCGGTCAGGTCGCGCACCGCCTCGCGGAATTCGCGCAGGCTGGCCCGGAGCTCGTCGACCTGGCCCTGCTGGTCGGCAGAGGGCTCGCGCATCTCGGCGACCGGCGGTTGCAAATGGGAAGAAGCGCTCGACGAGGAATACGCATCGTCGGATGATCCGGCAGGCCGCGGGCTGTCCGGCCGATAGGAATAGCCTTGCGCGGGCGATGCCTCGAAGCTGCGATCCAATATCGGCGCGCTCCCGGCACGTGCGGACTGCTCTGAATCGGCGCCGATTGGCTTGTCCGACCTGCGCAGCATGAAATCGTGCAGCGACGAAGCCAGTGATCCGAAGAATCCCGGCCGGCCCGCATGATTGGTGGGGACAGGCGATGGTGTGAACGGTGCAACCGGCGGGGACGCGGGTGGCGTAGGGCTCGGCGGCGGCGCTTGATATGCCCTGTCCTCGAAGGCCGGCGCACGCTTTTCGGGGCTGCGGCGGGGGCGGGTATCCGCCGTCTCGCGCAGGCTGGCATAGACGCCGCGCAGCGCGCCGAGGCCGATGCCGGCGAAAAAGCCGGCAAGCAGGCCGGCCAGCGCCGTTATCGCGCGTGACGGCCCCTTGGCTTCGAGCGGCGGGTAGGCTTCTGAAATCAAGCTGATGTTGGCGGTGTTGATGTCCTTCTGCTCGCCGGTTTCCTTGGCGCGCAGCAGGAACTGCTCGTAGACCGAACGCTTGGCGGCGGCCTCGCGCTCGAGCTCGCGCAGCGAAACCAGGTCGTTGTTGACGTCGCCGCTCTGCACCTTGGCCTGCGCCAAACGCGACGCAAGGTCCTGCTCGAGCTGGACGGAGCGCTTCAGATCGACCTGCAGCGAGGACGCGATGCGCTGCAGTTCGGCGCTGATGCGCTCGCGCGCGCCGGCAAGCTGGGCGTTGAGCGCCTGCAGCTCCGGATGCCGCGGCCCGAACTTGATCGCGGCCCGATCCGCCTCCTGTTTCAGCGCCGCATATTGCGAACGCAGCTCGCCCATCGTGTTGGAGTTGATCTCTTCCGGCAAGGTGCCGTTGAGAACCGCGTTGACGTTCAGCGCGCGCGCCGAGGCGGCACGGGCGTTGAGTTCCAGCGTGCGGGCGCGGGCGACGGAGAGCTGCTCGTTGAGCTTGAGCATCTGGTCGTCGCTGATCAAATGACCCTGCGCGTCGACAAGGTCGTGCGTGGCCCTGAAATCCTCCACCTTGCGCTCGGCCGTCTCGACGCCCTTGCGCAATTCGTCGAGTCTGGCCGTAAGTTCGTCGGTGGCGCGGCCCGCCGTGTTGGACTGGAGGTCGCTGGAGATCTGCTGGAAGGCAGTCCTCATGGTATTGGCGATCAGGGCCGACTTGTCGGGGCTTTCGGTCGTGGCGGTTATCGAAACGACGAAGGTCTTGCCGCCGCGCTCGACGTCCAGGCTCTCCGCCAGATTGCCGACTGCCAATGCGCGCCGACGCGCCTCGTCGGCGGGCCCCGACGCATCCTGCCGCGACAGGATCGAGCGGAGCATCGACATCAGGCCGAGGCCGCCCTTGCCCTGGCCGTTGAACTCGGGGTCGTTTGTGAGGTTGAGGTCCGTGACGACCTTGTTGAGCACCGTACCCGAAGTAAGAATGCGGGCCTGGTTCTCGACGATGGCGAGTGTCGCATCCGAGGCGATCACGTTCTGCGTCAGGTCGCGATCGGTGAGCTTGAGGTCGCGCGGGTCGACGATGACCTCGGTGGTGGCCTCATATTTCTTCGGCGACGACAGCGCGACGGCAATGCCGAGCGCGGCGCCCAGGATCGTCGTCGAGAGGATCAGCGCCTTGGAGCGAGTGATGCCGCGAATGACCTGCATCGGGTCGATCAGCGGCTTCCATTCCTGTATGTCGGGATCGCTGGCGTGCAGCGGCCGGCTTGCGTAGCGAGGTTCCGCATAGCGCGGCTCGAACGCAGTCTGCGAAGAATATTCGGGGGAACGGCTCTCTTCACGCTTTCCGATTTGTGGATGGGCTTCGCGCTCTACCCGGTCGTCCTGAGCCTGGATGGTTTGAGAAATTGGAGCGACCTGAGGTTGATCGGGCTCGTCTATGTTTGCTGGTTGCGCGTTCGACCGCCCTTCGCGCTCGAAGCGCGCGGCGCGATGGCGCGCGGCGGCATCCTCGCGCCAGGATGGGTTGGCCTTGTCGCCGATGGAGACCAGCGAGGCGTCGCAACTGTCCTCGCCGCGCACGGCTTGGCCGAGCGCAAGCAAAGAGCGCTCGCGCCTCCAATCGTCACGGTTTTCCCTGTCGACCATGTCTTGGAACTTACTCTCTGGCGGCTTGGGGAGCGGCGGTCGGCCAATCGTTAAGTCACGCTAAACAGGCATGGAAAATAAAAAGTTAATTTTGGGCCTCGAAACGCACAGTTTCTCGTCCCGATTGCATCGTCTGCGCAGGGGGCAGCGCAACCGCCAGAACGGCACGTTAAGCTTTCCGTCCTAGTTTTGATCGACACATGACCCAGACCAGCGACATACCGCAAAGGCGGACGCTCGCGCGGATCGGCTACTTTGTGGCCGCGCGCCGGAAGCTGGTTTTCGACTATTTTTCGGCCATCAGCGGCGCCGGCGGGCGGCTGGTGTTCTCGCTTGCCTATTTCGTGGCTTTGGCCAACACGCTTTCCATCGCCGAATTCGGCATGTTCGCTACCGCTTCCGCGGCGGGCGTGATGCTGTCGCGCGTGCTTGCCTTCGGCTTCATCTCGGCGCTCTACCGCACCGCGACGATCCGGCCCAATCTTATCGGCACCTTCACGGCCGGCTTCCTGCTCCTCGGTGCGGCCTCGCTACCGGTCCTCGCCGCCGCGTCCTATGTCGTCTACCTGATCTTCTTCGCCAGCACGGTGCCGCTGTCGGTCTTTGCCGCGGTCGTCTTCGCCGAAGCACTTCTGTGGCGGCCGGTCGAGGTGGTGCTGATCGTCAACAACGGCCTTGGCAAGTTCGGCCGCGCCGCGGTGCTCGCAATCCTGGCGACGGCGCTCAGGGCGATCGGCGCGGTGCTGTTCATGCTCGCCGCGCAACGCACCATCGGCGTCTGGTCGTGGTTTTATATCGGCGCCAACGCCGTTTCGCTGATCGTCGCCTTCACCTTCTTCTACCCGCGCCAGCGGCTCAGGCTGCGCACCGAGCTTTATTTCCGGCGGCTCGCCGATTCCGCCTATGTGGCGGGGTCGGAGGTGCTGTTCTATTTGCAGATGGAGTTCGACAAGCTGTTGGTGCTGTCGATCGGCGGACCGCATCTCGCCGGTATCTATGCCATCATCATGCGGCTGGTCGATCTCACGGCAATTCCGATCCGCACCTTCTCGATGATGCTGGTGCAGCGCATGATGCGTGCGCCCGAGCTCCTGTCCCGGCTGGCGGTCAAGAGCGGCATCGAAGGCGGCGTGTTCGTGGTCTCGACGCTGGCGCTCCTGTCGCTCGGCGTCGTGCTGCACTTTTTCCCGAATGCGCTGGGCAGGAACGTTGCCGAGGCGGCGCCTCTGGTGGCGTTTGCGGTCTGCGTGCCGGGCCTGCGTAATCTCGTCGAATACCAGGCCGAGCTTCTGTTTGCGCGCGGCCAGACCGCGGTGCGGGCGATCAATCTCGGGCTGCTCGCCGGCTTGAAGGCGGTGCTGCTGACCTACGTGCTGACGACGATCCTCGACACGCCCGATCTGGTGCTGTCGCTCAACATCGTCTTCCTGCTGCTCTATCTCGCCTCGATGCTGCTGACCTATTCGGCGATGCGGCGTCCAGCGAAGGCGATCTAGATTCAGATGAGGCCAGCTGAAACCCGGCGCAGCCTAATCAAGCCCGATCAAACGGCGGATGCGGCCGACATCGGTGCCGATGAAGGACTGCATGCCGATCGCCACCTGCTCGGGCGCCATGGCGTCGACAAAGCGGCGGAATTCCTCGTCCGACAGCGCCTCGCCATTCCAGTGGACGCGGCAGAATTCCTCCGCACCATGGAAATGGCCGGCGCCCTCCAGCACGTCGTCGACGTATCGGCCATAGATCATGCATTCGGAGAATCTGCGCGCCGAGCCGATGACGCTGACCCAGTCGCGGCCGTGCATCTTTTCGATCCGCTCGCACATCGCATTGACGGTCTCGCGGCGCCAGGCGATCAGGGTCGAGATGTAATCGTGGGTCGAAAGCTTCGCCGGTTCGATGCCGAGCGCAGAGCCGGCATTGCGCGACCAGATGCGATGCTCGTCGTGGCCGGCATCGGCCAGCACGCCGTCGCGCCGGAACAGCCGCGCCTTGCCGTCGCGCCAGAAGGCGCTCGCGTCGAACGGCTTGAGGAAGGCAACGTCGGAATCGCAAAAGACGAGCACGTCCTCTCCGGCATGCGCGGCAATGGCGATGCGGCGAAGCTGCTGCACGTGCCAGCCGCGGAGCGGCTGGGTTCTGAAACTCAGCCAGACGCGGCGGTGAAACAGGCTGAGCGGATCGTCAAAGACGCGCAGCCAGCGCGGCAAAAGATCCCGTTCGTCGACGATCGTGCGGCGGCTGCCCTCAAGCTGGCGAAACAGCGCCGCGTCGCGGTGCTCGACCAGGATGTAGTGGCGCGCGACGCCGGTCACATGGCGGTCTATGGTTTCGCACAGCAGCCGGCAGCGCTCGAAATCCGGCGCGTAGCTCGCCGTCACGACCGCCGCCGAAGGCGTGCGCGGCAGTGGCTCGATCCTGGTGGCGGCATCGGGCACGAAACGGCTGTTCAACGGCGCGCCTCCGCTGGCCGCGGCCCGTGCGATAATTTCTGCTTGAGGACACGCCACAGGAAGAGCGGATTGCCGACCACGTAACGGCGCCACAGGCGGCCGGGTTCGATCCACAGGCGAAACAGCCATTCGAGCCTGAGGCGACGCATCCAGAGCGGAGCGCGCGGCACGGTGCCGCTCAGGAAATCGAGCAGCGCGCCGACTGCGATCGGCAGCGTGCAATGGCGGGCATCGATATGGCGCGCGATCCACAATTCCTGGCGCGGCACACCCATGGCGACCAGCAGAATGTCCGGCCGCAGCCTGGCGATGCGCTCGACGATCGCCGGCTCGTCGGCCGGGGAAAAATACCCGTCATGGATGACGACGAATTTGTGCTGCACGGCGAGCGCGGACAGCTTGACGGATGCCGCCTCGGCGTTGACCCGCGTCGCGCCGAGCAACGCCACGGTCAACGGCCGCGTCGATGCCTGCAGGAAAGCCGGGATGAAATCGGTGCCGTTGAGGTTGTCGGGGAAAGGCGCGCCGTAGAGCAGCTTTGCGGCGATGTCGACGCCGACACCGTCCGGCAGCACGAGAAAGTCATCGAGCGCTTCGGCAAACACCGGATCGCCGTGGGCGAGGTTGGCATTGTGGGCGTTGAGGAAGCTCACCTTGGTGAAGCGCCGCTCGGCGATCAGCCGCGAGAGCAGCGCTATCGCCTCGTCCCAGCGGATGGCAAGCACGGAGATGCCGAGGATCCTCCTCAGCGTGTCGAAACCGAAGGCGGCGCGGGCGGTATGCATGTTCATGCAGCGACCTCGTGCCTGACGGCGCCGAGTTTCTCCAGCCCAAGCCCGATCGCGGCATCGAGCGCTCTCACCTGCCGGCGATGGAAGGCGCTGCCGTCGACATCCCGCACGTCGGCTGCCGCCGCCTCGAGCGCCGAGGCGAAGGCGACGGGATCGTCGGTAACGACACAGTTTTGCGGCCGATAGCCGATGCCGCGCAAGGAGCGGCCGGTGGCGACGGAAGGCAGGCCAAGCTCGAAGGTCTCGATGGTCTTCAACTGCACGCCGCTGCCGGCGGTGCTGATCAGCGGAATGACGGCGCCGCCGCGCACGAAGGCCTGGGCATCCGGAACCCTGCCGACAAACTGGACGCCGGAATGTGTCGATGCCACGCCCGACGGCATGTTGCCGGCGATCCTGATGCGGAAATCCGGCCTGAGATGCGGAACGACCTTGGTCAAGAACCAATCGAGGCCGATGCGGTTGGGCTGCCAGGTCCAGGTACCGATCAGCGCGGCATCGCAGTCGATGTGGCGCAGACCCTTCTTCGTCGGCGCTTCGGCGCGGGTCACCAGCGGCAGCACGGCCGAACGGTCGTCGGAGGCAACACCAAGTGCTGCGCGGTCCTCTTCGGCCAGCGTGAAGACGAAGCGCGCGGCGCGGCAGAGACGCTCTTCCATGACTTGGAGCAGCCTGGCCTCGCGCCGGAACAGCCAGCGTTGAAGGGCACTGCCAGTCGCCGCGGCGTTCTCCTCGGCCGAGCGATGCTCGACATTGTGCGCGACGAAGATCGAACGCCGGTCGCCGAAGAGGCCCTCAAAGGCGCCGGCAAATTGCACGGAGTTGAGGACATAGCCATCGAACGGGCCGGCGCGTTCGATCGCGGCGCGCACGTCCGCATCGGAAACGACGCGCAGCTTGACCGAGGCGAAGGTGAGACCGGTCAGCATCGCCTTGGCCACCCAGGCCAGCTTCTGCTGTGGCGAGACGCTCTCGGTGCGCACATCGATCGCGCCGAGCACGATGGTGTTCTCAGGATCGGCGACAGGCTTTCCCGGCCAGCTGAAGCCGATCACCGTGACGCGCGCGCCGGCACGCCGCAGCGCGTCGATGATCGCGGCGTTGGCAATCTCGTAGCCCGAAGCGAGAGCGCCGTCGGGCACGATCGATGTGGCGAACAGCAGATGCATTTCACCTATCCCTTGGTGCAGCCGGTAGCAAAGCGCGGTGAAGCCTTGATTAAATGGCACCGTCAAAGGCCGGACGCCCCGGTTTTGCCGAGCCTGCCCGTGAAGGTGATTAACGAAACGTTATCATCGGGCTGCTATCGAGAGCCGAACCCACTCGGCTGGAAACGGATGCTCCCTTTGCCATCGGACGCTTTGGTATCGACCGCGGGGGTATCGATCGCGGGGCGGTCTCCGGGGCTCGCCGCCGAGACCGTCGAAGCGGTCGTGACGCTGCCGACCTTCAAGCGGCCCCGGCTGCTCCTGGAAACGCTGGCATCGCTCAAGGCCCAGAAAACCGCGCGCCGCTTCGCCGTCATCGTCATGGAAAACGAGGCCGAGGCGCGCGAGGGCGCCAAGGCGGCATTGCCGCTGTTCGAGCACGGCGAGATGCCGGGCCTGGTGATCATCGCGCATGAGCGCGGCAATTGCAGCGCCTACAATGCCGGCTGGCAGACGGCGATGCTGCAGTTCGCCAACTTCAAGCATCTGCTGGTGATCGACGACGACGAGATCGCCGAGCCCGGCTGGCTGGAGCGCATGTGCAAGGCCGCCGAGACGCTTCGAGCCGACATCGTCGGCGGGCCGCAGGTGCCGGTCTTTGCCGATCCTTCCCATGCGAGATGGGCCGACCATCCCGTTTTCGCGCCGCCATATCGTGAAACCGGCCGCGTGCCGGCGCTCTATTCGTCCGGCAATCTGCTGGTCGGGCGCAACGTGCTTGCGGCCATGGGGTCGCCCTTCCTCGATCTGAGGTTCAACTTCATGGGCGGTGGCGATTCCGATTTCCTGAGCCGCGCCGCGCAGAAGGGCTTCGCGCTCGGCTGGTGCGCCGAGGCAAGGGTCGAGGAAACGGTCCCAGCGCGCCGCGTCGAGGCCGACTGGATCCGCGCCCGCAGCCTGCGCAACGGCGTCATCTCGACCCTGGTGGAAAAGAAGAAGCGCGCGGGCACGCCGTTCGCCGGCACCAAGGTTATTTTGAAAAGCCTGGCGCTGCTTGCCGCCTCGCCGCTGCGCGGCGCGATAAGGCTGGCGCGCACGGGTTCGCTGGCAACAGGTCTCTATCCCGTCTATGTCGCGCTCGGCCGGGTGCTTGCCGAATTCGGATATTCCAATGAGCAGTACCGGCAGCCTGAGAAGAACTGAGCGCGCGCCGCTCAGCGCCGCCTTCACGCGCGAGGGCGTCGCGACGGCGATCGCTGCGCTGCTTTTTGCCACCATCATCATCTCGTTCCGGCCCTTCCAGCCTGCCGGCGCCGAACTCACCGGCGACGGCGGCGATATCGTCAACCAGCTCGGCTTCGGCTCGCTCGGCGCGATCTCGATCTTCTCGCTGCTCGCCTTCGCCGATCCGCGCGTAGTGCGCTCGCTCATCAGCCCGTCCTGGGCGCTGATGCTGGGCTTCTTCTTCCTGTCGGTGATCCTTGCGACCGATCCGCCATCGGCGATGCGAGCGGCCTCCTTCACCATGATCGGCATCATCACCATGGCGACGATCCTGGTGCTGCCGCGCGATGCGGACTCCTTCGCCAGGGTCATCATCTTCACCGCCGTCGTGGTGATGGGGCTTTCTTATGTCGGCCTCATCGTCTTTCCGAACGAGGCTCTCCACACCGCCGACTCGCAGGAGCCGGAACATGCCGGCTTGTGGCGCGGGGTCTTCACCCACAAGAACATCGCGGGACCGGTGATGGCCTGCTTCAGCTTCGCCGGGCTCTATCTCTGGCGGCGCGGGCAACGCTGGTGGGGTATCGGCATCTTCTCAGCGGCGATGATCTTCGTGCTGCATACCGGCTCGAAGACGACCGTCGGACTGGTGCCGTTCTCCATCCTGATCGTGGTGCTGCCCAGCCTCATCGGCATGCGGCTCGGCACGCCGGTGCTATTCCTGTGCGCAATCATCGCGACGGCGGTCGGCACACTGGGCATCGTCTTCATTCCGCCGGTGAAGCACCTGGCGGCGGTCTATTTCCCTGATCTCACCTATACCGGCCGCACCACGCTATGGGAGTTTGCCGGCGAGATGCTGGCGAAGAAGCCCTGGACCGGCTACGGCTATGAAAGCTTCTGGGGAACGCCGCTGCTGCTCAACCAGGACCAGCCTTTCGACCGGCCCTGGGACATCCGCACCATTGTGCACGGTCATGACGGCTATCTCGACATCGCGGTGCTGATGGGCATCCCCGCGCTCTGCGTCGCGGTCTATACTTTTCTCATCGCGCCCTTGCGCGACTATATGCGCATCCCGCCGCGCAAGGAGAACATCTATCTCGGCGACTTCTTTATGATGGTGGTGCTGTTTGCGGCGCTGAACGGATTTCTCGAAAGCTTCTTCTTCCGCCGCGCCGACCCCGTCTGGCTGCTCTTCGTGCTCAGCTTGCTTGGCCTGCGGCAAGTGTCGCTGCGACCTCTCCCGGTTCGCCGTCCCAAATGAACTGGCCGATCGATCTCCGTGCGACTGGACTTTTCCGTAGCCGCGCAAGCGGCTAAGACAGCCGTCTTTACGGAGGTTTCGATGACCATCAGGCTCGTTCTCGCCGGTTGCGGCAATATGGGTTACGCCATGCTTTCCGGCTGGCTGAAGTCCGGCAAGCTCGAGCCATCGGCGGTGTTCGTGGTCGAGCCCAATGCCGAACTGCGCAAGCGCGCCGAACATCTGGGTTGCAGCACCGCGGCCGACGCATTCGCCATTCCGGCCGATGCGGTGCCCGATCTCGTCGTCATCGCCGTGAAGCCGCAGGTCATCCGCGATGTGACGGCAAGCTACAAGCGCTTCGGCGACGGCAGGACCACCTTCGTCAGCATCGCCGCGGGCACGCCGGTCGCGACCTTCGAGGAGATCCTGGGCGAGCTCGCGCCGATTGTCCGCTGCATGCCGAACACGCCGGCGGCGATCGGCAAGGGCATGATGGTGGTGTTTTCCAACCCACTCGTCTTGGACGACGTCAGGCGCTTCGTCGCCGAGCTGCTCTCGGCGAGCGGCGTCGTGACGACGATCGAGGACGAGAGCCTGATGGACGCGGTAACCGCCGTCTCCGGTTCCGGCCCTGCCTATATCTTCCATTTCATCGAGGCGCTGACCGTTGCCGCCGAGAAGGCAGGCCTGCCGGCCGAGACTGCCAAGCTGCTCGCCATGCAGACCGTCTATGGCGCCGCCTCGCTTGCCGCCGAAAGCGACGAGGAGCCGGGCGTCCTGCGCCAGCAGGTCACCAGCCCCAAGGGCACGACCGCGGCCGCACTTGCCGTGCTGATGGGCGAAGACGGGCTGACGAAACTTTTGACCGACGCGGTGGAAGCGGCGCGGCTCAGGTCGATAGAGCTGGGGAAGTAGCGCTCACGCCGTACAACATCTCGTCCTGCAACCGACGCAGAGCATAAAGCCTGGTCGTCTCGTCAGGCGCGGCGTTGTCCGCGGTCAACAGCTCGCCTTTCTTGACCGGCTTCAGCACCTTGCCGCCTTCGAGCAGTCCGACCGGCACGGCGCGGCTGGCGCGCGCCTCGGCGACCGTCATGGTCCAGGAGCGGTAGCAGGTCTCGCCGATGGCGTCGAAAGTCTCGCCGGCGGCGACATCACGCTTGGCGACCGCGCAGACCTCGGCCACCGGCTTCGGCAGCGGCACCATGTCGGGCCTGCCGTAGAGCATGATGCGGGCCGCAGTCAGCGGCACCTCCAACGAGGTCAGGTGGTATGGCCTGAAGAAGCTGTAGTAAGGGCCGTGGCCAACATGGAGATCGTCCATGCGCTCGACAACGCGCGGGTGCGTCGCCTCGACGATGACGAAGACGCCGGGCGCCACGCCCTTGCCGATGGTGTAGTCGACGACGCCCTTCTTCGACAGGATGCCGCCATCCTCGCGCGGGATGAGCACCTTGGCCAATTGGTCGCGATCGGCCTTCGGGCCATGCATGCCTGGGACATCGGGCACCAGGCCGGTGGCGTTGGCGATGGCGCACATCTCCACCATGGTCTTGGAACCGTCGACGAACTCGACCAGCATGCGCGGGTTCATGTTGCGGCGCAGCGCTTCCTCGCGATAGTCGTCGGGAACGGCGTCGTGGTTGAGCGGGTTGTTCTTGCCCTTGCCGGCCGAGACTATGGTGTAGCCGAGCGCCGAGGCGAACTCGATCAGCTCCATGCAGCTCGAGGGCTCATCGCCGGCGCCGACCGAATAGACGACGCCGAGCCGATCCGCCTGCTGCTTGAGGTAACAGCCGATGGTGACGTCGGCCTCGACATTCATCATCACCAGATGCTTGCCATGCTGCATGGCCATCAGGTCGAAATCGGCGGCGACGCCGGGTTTGCCCGTGGCATCGATGACGACGTCGATCAGCGGATTGGTGACCAGCATCTCGTTCGAGGTAATGGCTATCCTGCCGCTTTCGATCGCCTGGCTGACCCTAGAGGCGGTCTCGGCTTCGGCAGCCATTGCATCGTCGCCATAAGCGATGCGGATCGCGTCGCGAGCCGTGTGCGGACGGCGCGTGGAGATGGCCGCAACCGAAATGCCCGGCATCAGCATGCCCTGGGTTACCAGATCGGTGCCCATCTCGCCGGAGCCGATGACGCCGATGCGCACGGGGCGGCCCTCGGCGGCGCGCCGGGCGAGATCGCGGGCAAGCCCGGTCAGGGCGACATTTGTCATACAAGAACGTCCATGCTTTGCTTCAGCCCGCAATACAGGGAACGATCCCCGTTTGCCAACAAAACCAGCCAGGCATGGCGATTTCCAGCGCACGCCTTGCAGAACCGGAGCAGATTTTTCGCAGCAATCGGCAACCTGCACGTGTTTGCAGCGCGACCATGTCCGGGCGAGGACGGAATCGATCGAACCGCCAAGGGTGGCATCGGTTAGCGGCGCCTGGGGCGATTCCTCTATGCGGACTTGCTATTTATTAAGGAAAATCGCGATCGCGGGCGGTTTCAACTGAATGGCGCCCCGGCCGGGCATCGTATCTGTGCCATTTTTGCTACATCCGCCGGGACTAATGGCTGGAATCCTCGCTTTTAAAGCACTCTAAATCAATAAGTGCTCACATCCCCGAAAAATCTGATAGATACTCACCGCAAGCTCTGGTGGCAGGCTTGGGCAAATAAGCGCCGACAAAAACAAAAGGGCGCGGGGATAGTCACGGGGTAGAAATGACCAGGACGGGTAAAGTGACCGTCGGCTGGCGTATTGCGCTTGCTGTTACGGTGTCGATGCTGGCTTGCGGAAGCGCCAGCGCACTCACACTCAAGGAAGCTGTAGCGGTCGCCGTCGAGTCCAATCCTGAGATTGGGCAGGCGATCGAAAACCGCGAAGCCATCGAATTCGAGCTGCGCCAGGCGAAAGGCCTCTATCTTCCGAGTGTCGATCTGGAAGCGTCGACGGGCGTTCGCCGCCTCGACAATTCTTCCCGGCGCGCGCTCGACGAGGATAACGACGCCCTCTCCCCGAACGAGGCCGACCTCACCGTCACGCAGACGCTTTATGACAGCGGCGCAAGACGGGCCGAATTGAACCGCCAGGCCTCGCGTGTCGATGGAGCTTCCTTCAGGGTGCTGGAACGGTCCGAATTCATCGGGCTTTCCGTCGTCCAGGACTATCTCGAATATATGCTGCAGGCGTCGATCGTCGCCGAAGCGAAGAAGAACCTCGCCTTCCATCAGTCTATACTCGGCGACATCAAGCAGGGCATCGCCGGCGGTGCGCTCAACGATGCCGACCGGCAGCAGGCCGAGGAGCGGCTTTACGCCGCCAAGGCGCGGATGCAGGAGGCGACCGAGGAACTGGAGGCGGCCAAGATCCGCTTCTTTAAGAATGTCGGCAAGCCGCTGACCAATCCGTCACGGCCGGCCGATGTGGCCGGCGCGCTGCCGCGCTCGCTCGATGACGCGATCGGGCTTGCCAGGCAGAACAATCCGCGCGTCCATATGGCCAACAGCGACATCGACGCCGCCGCCTCGCTGGTCGACGCAGCGCGGGCCAAATACGGTCCCACGATTACCGCCGAGGGCGTCGCCCGGGGCGGATATGACATCGACGGCGACGACGGCGACACCAGCGACCTGCAGGCTCGGGTCGTGCTGCGCTGGAACCTTTATCGGGGCGGCATCGACAAGGCCAACGAGCAGGAGCAGATCCGCCGCACCAGCGAGCAACGCCTTGCGCTGCATCAGGTGCTGCGCGAGATCGAGGAAGCCGTGCGCACATCGTGGGACCGCCGCTTCCGCCAGGCGGAACTTTCGCAGACGCTGCGCCTGCAGGCAGCCACCAACGAAAAGCTGGTTGCGTCCTATCGCGAGCAGTTCAAGGTCGGACAGCGCTCGCTGCTCGACGTGCTCGATGCGCAGAACACGCGCTTCAACACCGCGACGCTGGCCGACACCTCGTCCTATGCATCGCTGTTTGCCGAATACCGGCTGCTGGCCGCGACCGGAGAGTTGCTGAAGACGCTGAACATCCAGCCGGCCAAGCAAGCCGCGGCCTATGCGCGAACGGAATTCGGCGTGCCGGCAACGGCCGATACCGAAACCTATGCGCGCACGCCGTCGGAGCAGAAGAACGATCTGCCGTTCGACATCCTCGCGCCGGTCAGGAAAAAGCAGCCGATGTAAGCATCGATCTCTGGTCCTTCGGGGCGGATCGTGAATCAGCAGCCCAACATCATCTCGCCCAAGGAGGCTTTCAAAGCCTGCTTCTCGGCGATTGCGGCCTATCTCGGCCGGCCGAGCGCGGAGACCGTGCTGTTTGCCGGGGTGCCGATTTCGGACACGCGCATCGAGCCGGACGATATCAGGCACCTGGCCGAACGCATCGGCCTCGAGGTCCAGGCGTTCAGCCATCGCGATTTCGTGCGTGGCCGCGTCGATCTTCCGGCCATCGTCTTCCGCGTCAGCCAGTTGCCGGTTGCGCTGCTCGCCGAGACAGAGTCCGGGCAATATCTGACGGCGCCGCAGGAAAACGGCCGCACCTCGATCGGCAAATCCGAGCTCGCCGAGAGCTATATCAGCGGCGGCGCCTCATTCTCGATCACCTATGCCAACACCGCCGAGGAGATGACGGTCGGCACGGCGCCCAGGATCGAAAGGCGCCATTGGCTGACCGGAACGATGGGGGCGTTCTGGCGCACCTATTCGAAGGTCGTGTTGTCGGCCGTCTTCATCAACCTCCTGGCGATCGCCTCGCCGATCTTCACCATGAACGTCTACGACCGCATCCTGCCGAACAAGGCGATGTCGACGCTCTGGGTGCTGGCGCTCGGGATCGGCGCGGCCATCCTGTTCGATCTGTTGCTGAAAACCGCCCGCGCCTCGCTCATCGACTATGCCGGGCGCAAGGCGGATCTGAGGATTTCCTATCTGCTGTTCGAGAAAGTGCTCAACTCGTCGCTTTCGGCGCGGCCGGGTTCGACCGGCGAATACGCGAACCGCGTCACGCAGTACGAGTTCGTGCGCGAGTTCTTCACCTCGAACACCATCAGCGTGTTCATCGACACGGTTTTCGTCTTCGTCTTCCTGCTGGTCATCTACGCCATTGGCGGCTGGCTGGTGATCATACCGGCTCTGGCCTTCGTGATCGCCGTCATTGTCGGGCTGGTGACGCAGCGGCGCATCGGCAAGCGGGTCGCCGCCTCGATGAACGAGGCAGCCCAGCGCCAGGCCCTCCTGGTCGAATCCATTTCCACGCTGGAGACGATCAAGTCGCTGCGCGCTGAGGCCTATCTGCTGCGCAAATGGGGCGAGCACTCGAAGAACGCGGCCAACACGTCGGAGAAGATCAAGGAGCTTTCGGCCGCCGCCGGCAACATCACCGGCGCCATCCAGCAATTTGTGACCGTCGCCCTGGTGGTTGCAGGCGCCTACGCCTTCTCGGAAGGCGAGGTCTCGACAGGCGCGATCATCGGCACCGTCATGCTGGCGAGCCGTGCGGTCGCGCCGCTCGGCCAGATCGCCATCACGCTCTCCCGCTTCCGGCAGGCCATGCTGTCGCTCAGGATCGTCAACACGATCATGGCGCAGCCGGAGGACCGGCCCGACACGGTCGGCTTCGTCAACCGGCCGATCCGCAGCGGCGCGATGCTCTTCAAGAATGTCGGCTTTGCCTATCCGGGCACCGAAAACGAGGTTCTGAACGGGCTCAACATCGCAGTCCGGCCCGGCGAGCGTATCGGCATCATCGGCCGCATCGGCTCCGGCAAGACCACGATGGGCCGCCTGATCGGCCGGCTCTTCCTGCCGACTTCCGGAGAGCTGCTCATCGACGGCATTGACATCCGCCAATACCACCCTTCGGAAGTCCGCGCCGCGGTCGGCATCGTCGCGCAGGCCGGCGACCTGTTTTCGGGCACCATCAAGGAAAACCTTCTGATGGCCGCTCCGGAAGCGACCGACGAGGAGATCATCGATGCCGCGAAGGCCGCCGGCGTCGATGACTTCGTCTCGCGGCATCCGCGCGGCTACGACATGAATGTCGGCGAGCGGGGCACCAATCTCTCGGGGGGCCAAAGGCAGGCGGTGGCGATCGCGCGGCTGCTTTTGACCAAGCCGAAAATCGTCTTCCTAGACGAGCCGTCGGGTTCGATGGATCTCGCCTCGGAACGGCAGTTGATCAAGCAGCTCAGAGTGGCGTTCGACCGCAACACGACGCTGATCGTGTCGACCCATCGCTACAGCATGCTGGAGCTGGTCGACCGCCTCATCGTCATCGAGCAGGGCCGTGTAGTCGCGGACGGAGCGAAGGAACAAGTCATCCAGGCATTGCAAAAGGCGAATGCCTGACCGGGGCACGTTGGGGAATGTTTGCAAAAGAAGACCGGCCGCCGCTTTTCGCATCGGCGTCCGTCTACATCATAGGGGCGCTGTTCGCGGCCTTCACCGCCTGGGCATCCTTTGCCGAGGTCGATGAGATCGCGCGCGGCGACGGCAAGGTCATTCCCGCTTCCAAGACCCAGATCATACAGGCGAGCGAAGCCGGCGTCGTTCAGGAAATCGCGGTCAAGATCGGCCAGACGGTCAAGAAGAACGACCTGATCATCCGCCTCGATAACACAGGTAACACTTCGAGCCTGGGCGAGGAGCAGGCCAAGGCGCGGGCGCTGCAGGCGCGCATCGCCAGGCTCAAATTCGAGCAGAGCGGCACCCTCGAGGGCGCGTTCCCCTGTCCGTCCAATATCCAGAAGATCGCGCCGGAAATCTGCGACAACGAGCAGAAGCTGCTCATTGCGCGCCGCGACAACTTCCAAGTGAAGCTGTCGGTGCTGAAGTCGCGTCTCGATCAGCGCGAGAAGGAGCTCGACGAGGCGACCGCCAATTCCGACCGCCTGTCCAAGAGCCTGGCCGTCAGCGACCAGGAAACGGCGCTGATCGAACCCATGGTCAAGAAGGGCCTGATGGCCAGGACCGAACAGATCCGCGTCGAGCGCGAGCAGACCGATCTGCGTGGGCAGCTCAACCTTGCCGGAGAGACCATCAAGAAGAGCAAGGCGGCCATCACCGAGGCGCAGCTTCAAGTCGACGAACTCGGCCTGCAATTGCAGCAGGAAGCATTGAGCGACTTGACGCAGGCGCTGGCGGACCTCTCGGTGGTGGACGAAACCATCCGCGGCGCCACCGACAAGGTGGCGCGGACCGATATCCGCTCGCCTGTCGACGGCATCGTCAACACGCTCGACGTCAACACGCTCGGCGCTTTCGTGCAGCCGGGCGCGGTCGTGGCCGGTATCGTGCCGACCTCGGAGACGCTGCTGGTCGAGGCGCGGGTCTCGCCGCGCGACGTCGCCTTCATCCAGCCGGACCAGGACGCGCTGATCAAGGTCACGGCTTATGATTTTTCGATCTTCGGCGGCATCGAGGGCAAGGTCTCGAACATCACCGCCGACAGCCTGGTCGACCAGAAGACGGGCGAACCCTATTACCAGGTGCGCGTCGCGACCGAGAAATCCACGCTGCAAAGAAACGGCAAGACCTATTCCATCATCCCCGGCATGATCTGCTCGGTCGACATCAAGACCGGCCGCAAGACGATCCTCAACTATCTTTTGAAGCCCATCAACAAGGCGCGTCAGGAGGCGATGAGTGAACGATAGCGCCTCCCGCCCCGGTGCTCCGCGCGAACGACTGCTGCCGTTGCTCGTGGCCGAGGATTTCGGCCCGGAGTTCCGGGTCGTGGCACGCGGCGGTGTGCGGCGCGGCATCCGGCTGGAGCGCGCCTTCTGGGCCTCGCTGAAGCAGATGGCCGAAAGCCGCAAATGCACGATCGGCATGCTGGTCGAGGAGATCGCCGAAAATCATCCGGACCAAGGGAATCTCACCTCGGCGATCCGGGTCGCGTGCATGCGTGGCCTCGCCGAGGAAAGCACGGAGTTGCGCAAGCTCGCCTCGATCCGGACGATCAACGCGATCCTGGTCGCCTGTCCCTCGCCCGCCTTCGCGCTGTCGTCGTCCAAGAAGATCCTGGCGTTCAACACGTCGTTTCAGCAATTGGTCAGGCGTCAGTTGCCGAGCGCACCGGGCGAAGACGGCAAACAGGACCTCAAGCTGGCGCTGGACTTGAACGTCACCGACGTTTTTGCCCGGCTCGACGCCAACGGCGACACCCCGGTCACCACCGGCTTTGTCATCGGCGCCGGCGAGCGCCGCTACCGGGGCCAGCTCAGCGCCGTGCGCGCGCCCGTCACAGAGCCGGAACTGTTGATGGCGTTCGTCTTCAACGGCTAGACGGGCGGTCTATCTCGCACCCAAACCAGATGTTGCGGGCGTCACCGCCGTATCCGGCGAAGAGCCTTCGCCGGGCGCCACCGTCGCGAAACCGCCGGCGATGTCTGCGATCTGGGAACCGGACTTCTTTCCGTGGATCCAGGCGCGATCGGTGCTGAAGGAGTAGAGCGGGACATAGTCGGGAAGGTCGCTATCCATCGCCACATTGTTGCTGAGGCTGTCCAGGATAAAGGCGCCGCTTCCCGTGCTCACGGACAGGACGGCGTGGAAGAATTTCCGGCGGCGATCCTGCAGCACGACGAGCGACATGCTCTGCGCCGGGATCCCGGCGCGCAACAGCGCCGCCATCTTCAGTATGGCGAAATCCTCGCAGTCGCCGGCGCGATGCTCGAGGATCTCCGATGGTTTCGCCCAGTAGTCGAGCTTGCCGTAGACGACGCTGTCCTTGCGATAGGCGATCAGGCGGTTGATGCTGCTGTTGACGAAAGCCAGCTTGTCGCGAAAACCCTTGTTGCTGGCGATGTCGACGATTCCGGCAAAGGCGGCGTTCTCGCGATCGCAGGGACTTCCGGCCGTGCAGTCGAGGATCGCCTGGTAGACAGGGGCCCAGCGCGCGGCGACCGGGAAGTTGTGCATGGACAAGGCGACCGACCCGAACACGCCCGGAATGATCGCCGCCGTCCGGATCGGATCGATGCCAGGGGCGGCCTCTCCGTTTGAAGAACCTGCCGTCGGGTGGGCTTCGAGGGGGCTATAGACGCTGACGACACCGGTTATCCGGTAGGCGGCGACAGGCTGCCAGAGCTGCAATCTGGCCAGCGAAACGCCGCCGAGATTGACCGGCGCAGACACCGTCTGAAGGGCTGGATTTCCAATGGAGATCGCGCCGGCGGATGACGCATTCGGCAGACCGGCGAGGCCGATTGCCAGCAGCAGAACCTTGACCCCCGACGCCGCCGGGGCAGCTTTTTGTATTTTCATAACGCCCACCTTTGACTGTGGACGCTACCAATCTTGTCTCAAATTATCGGAAATGAAGGTGGGTAAAGTTCCGCGAATCAATCTATTCTGTTTTACGTCAAATTTTATTCAAATTAATACTCTCGTTTACCGAACCGTCGTCGCGCTTCTCAACCGATCCCAAGGCACCTTCGGGAATACATAGCTGGGTATATCATGACGATTTACCAAGTGTAAAAAATGCAAATCCATACATATTCAGATATATGAAAAAGATTGAAGGTGTGTTGTAAAGTTCGATGCTCGCATGTCTCTTTCCGGGAAATGCCAGAGGGGCTTGAGCTATGACGAACAGTATCGAATTCGACACCGTTTCCAATTCCTGGGACGAGCACGCGACTGTCGGCGAACACCCGATTTCGGGTGTCCAAGTCGCACAGGCCTCCGGCGGCCAGGCGGCACCCGCAGCAGGCGAGCCTGTGCCGGTCGATGTGGGAAGCGGCGCGCCGGCGCAGGGCGCGGCCAACGCACAGAACGTACAAGAGGCAGACAAGCCGGGGGCAGACAAGCCGGCGGCCGACGCCAACGCCCCTGCATCCAACGCTCCTGCCGGAAACGCACCGGCGGCGAACGCAGCGGCCTCGAATGTTCCACATGAATATCACGCCGAGGCCGGCAATGTCGTGAAGCTTCCGGCCAATGTCTCTATCGACAACATCAAGGTCGACGGCCACAATCTGGTGCTGGTGCAGCCCGACGGATCCGAGATCGTCATCAAGGACGGCGCGCTGAACGTGCCGACCTTCATCATCGGCGACGTCGAGGTGCCGCGCGTTGCCCTGATCGCGGCCCTTGAAGCGAGCCATGTCGATGTCGCCTTCGGCGCCGACGGCTCGATCTCGGCCGGCGGAAACGGGTCGCCAAGCAGCGCCGGTGGAAATTTCGAACAGCCTCCGGGCGGGATCGGCGACGGATTCGGCCTGACGGCGCTTTTGCCGCCGACCGCATTGCAGTTCGGGCAGCCGGAGAACCGTGAGCTGTTTCCCTCCGTCGCCACCGACAAGGGCGTTTCCGTTGTGGCAGTGTCGCTGCTCAACCCGGACGAGGCGGCCAGCGGGTTTCCGTTGTGGCAGTGTCGCTGCTCAACCCGGACGAGGCGGCCAGCGAGACCGGCTTGAACGGCGGGCCGACACAGTCACCGGGCAGCGACGCGCCGAGTAACGCGGAAACGTCCAGCATCGGAACGATCACTATCGACGCGCCGGATGGCATCGGATCGATCGTCATCAACGGGGTCATCGTCACCGGCACGGGCCAGCAGATCCAGGGCCAGTTCGGCTACATCACGATCGTCTCCTTCGATCCGGGCACCGGTGCTATCGAATATAATTACACGGTGACCGAGTCGGTCACCCATCCCGAACATACGAACGGATACGATCAGAACGATACGGTTCCGGACAATTTCAGCATCACCGTCACGGACTCCGACGGCGATACGGCCAGCACCACTTTTGCCGTCGCCATCATCGACGACGTGCCGACGGCGATCGCCGACACCGACAGCGTCGCGGCCGGCCAGGTCGGCCCGGCGACGGGCAATGTGCTGGTTGGCGGCACCGATGCGGGCGATACCAATACGACGGACGGCGTTGCCGATACCCAAGGCGCCGATGGCGCGACGGTGGTTGGCGTTGCCAAGGGTACCACGAATGCCGATCTGGTCGACGCAAGCACGCTCGACGTGCAGGTCCAGGGTGCCTACGGCAAGCTGACGCTCCACTCCGACGGCAGCTACACCTATGCGCGCGACGCCAACACGCCCGGCGGCGTTAACGACGTCTTCACCTACACGATCAAGGACGGCGACGGCGACACCTCGCACACCACGCTGACGATCGCGATCGGCAACTCGACGCCAACCATCAGCGACCTGACGCCGGAGGCCAACGGAGGCGACACGATCGTTTACGAGAAGGGCCTGCCAGCAAGCTCAGGATCGGAGGGTTCCGGCGAAGCGCAGAATCCTGCACCCGAGACCGACCAATCCGAGACCAATACCGGGACATTCACGATCTCTTCGCCCGACGGCATCGCCTCGCTGAAGATCGACGGACACGACTTCATCACCAACGGCGTGTTTACCGGTGGTTCCTTCACGACGGCGCTCGGCAACACACTGACGGTGACCGGCTATGATGCCGGCACCGGCCAGGTCACCTATACCTACACGCTCGTCGACAACGAGGCGCACGACCCGGTTCAGGGCGCCAACAGCCTGTTCGAGAATTTCACCGTTACGCTGACCGACCTGGACGGCCAGAGCGACAACGGCACGCTGAGCGTCAAGATCGTCGATGATGTGCCAACGGCTAGCACGGAAGCCTCGCAGAACATCGCCGAAGGCGCGACGATCACCGGCACGCTGGACTTCGTCGCAGGCGCCGATGGCGCCACGGTGACGCATATCGACGGCACGCTGCTGGTCTTCGGCCAAGACGGCTACTCGCAGGCGATCGACATCGGCGACGGCTTCATCAAGGTCAAGGCCGACGGCAGCTATTCCTTCACCGCCGACAATCCGGTGATCGGCACGGGCGCCGCCTCCGCCACCTACACGGTGACCGACGGCGACGGCGACACGGCGACGGCC
>NZ_LPVS01000047.1:0-106672 GCF_014843905.1 Mesorhizobium silamurunense
ACAAACCGCACACCTCGAAACCCGCGCCCTCCCGCACGAGCGGGTTCGTTCTCTGGCGCAAAACGCGCCGCCTCGGCTGTTCGCTCGGACGTCCGCTTTTGGGATGCGGCTAGGATCTGCTCAACGACTGACATGAGGCGCAAAGCAGCCGTTCAAAAGATAGCACGCTTGGAAGTTTGTGCTGACGCGCTATCTGGCGCATGTACCAGAAGTCGATGCCCTCAAAACTATCCAAAAACCGAATCTAGTGTCCCACTTTGTCCATCAGCAACCGCAATTCGGGCTGAGGCGCGACCCAGAAAGTTCGAAAAGCTTCCAGGAACCCCAGCCAAGTAAAATCAACCACTTAGCGAAATTTAAATGGGCTCTCCAAGCCTCCATGTCGCGTTTGTGTCGCGTCAGGCGCCCAGCAACGACTTTTCCGCCGCCGCCAGTTCCTCCTGATCGTTGGTGCCGGGGAACAGATGGCCGTAGGTGTCGGCCGTCATGACGATGCTGGAGTGGCCCATGCGCGCCTGCACTGTCTTAATGTCCTTGCCCTGCCCGCCGGCATCCTTGGGGTTGATCAGCCAGCTTGCATAGAAATGCCGCAAGGCATGAAGGCCGGTGTATTTCGCGGCCATGATCGGATTGCCTTCCTTGTCGGCCTTCGGCTTTCCATTCCTGTCGAGCGCTGGAACCGTCAGGCCGGCCGCGATCTGTGGCGGGTGTAGGCCGCGTGTCACGATGTTGGCGTGAAACTCGATGTTGCCTTCCCCGTTTGGGAAAACCAGATCGAGCTGGCCTTTCGGGCACTTCAGCTTCCATTCTCGCAAGGTGTTGACGACCATCGGCGCCAGCGGGATCGTACGATCTTCGCCGGCCTCCGATTTGGGCAGGCCGATCGGGTTGTAGCCCTCATTCGTGTATTTCTTCGCGTGGTAGCGATCAGCACGTTGACGGACGTGAAGCTCGCCCGCTTTCAGATCCACATCGCTCCACCGCAGGCCGCGCAATTCGGACGAGCGAAGCCCGGTGAAGATGGCGGTGACAATGAGCGGGCGGTGCCAGCCCTTGCACTGTCCAGATCCGCCAACACGCTCTGTTCATCGCCGTAGAGCTTCTTCACCATTTCCGATTCCGCCATGTCGAGTACGTCGGATGGGATGTCGACGAGGACGCGGGGAGCGGAAAGCACGGCGTCCAGGATTGAGGGATCGAGGCTGTGGACCGCAGCAATCCGCTTCTCCTTCGGCATCGCATTGAGACGCTCGCGGACTTCACGGCGCTGCATCTCGCCGGGTGCGGTCATGAACGCTCAGATGCCTATCCTACAGCCCGTGGGGATGCCTAAGGGCATGGACCCGCGCCAGTGGCGCCAGTCGGTCGAGAAGCGCCTCAACGATCTCCTAGACCGTGCGATGTCGCTGATCACCGCGCTTGACCTGATGGAAGCGGACAGCATCGACTTGGAAGAAGGCGGCGACCTCGAACCGTTGCTAGGCTGGACCGAACGCGGCCCGGTTGCCGGCGGCTCGGATGACGACCGCGAAGGGGATGGTTCCGACCTGGAGGATAGCGGGGACGAGCATGAGGCCTCGCTGGGTTGGACAAACAAGATGGACCAGGACGTTGCGCTGTTTGACGCCCGCTGCGATGACACGTTCTTCGATGGCGAGCGGGACGCGGGCGACGAGCCAGAGCTTGTCCACGATGGCGAAACGATCATGTGGAGCGATGATCTCCAGTCGCAGGAAGCGCTGGTGTCGCTATGAATGACGCTATGAGGGTGACCGAGTTTCTGAAGCTCCTTGCCGCCATGTCGGCCGAGGACAAAAAATGGCTGATCGCCGAATTGAAACGGCTCATAGCGGAGCAAGAGAAGAAGACTGCCTGATGTTAATTGTTCCGCACAAAGAATAGCCCGGCCACCGAAGCAGCCGGGTCAACATGGTGGGCAAGTTGTCCATGACATACGTGCGGACCGCCACCGGGCCATTTTATTTTCTGAGAGGGGAGGAAATCCCGAGTCGTGCGCTTTCCTTGCTGGCGAAGGAGCTAGCTTCTGCCTGAGAATGAAATCCCTTGATGCTTACCACGCCATCTTCGATGACGCGCACATAGTGCCTGTCTCCGATCTCTTCGGTTTCGACGGCAGTCATCCACGGCTGCATGTTCATCAGCCCCGCCCCTTACCCATGGCCCATTGGCAATTGAACATCGTCGCTCGGCAATATTCAACCTAAAAGTGCGTATTGCAATTTCTGCGCCCCGGCACTGATCGACACCTACCGAGTGTGCAACTTGTCCACAGGGCCCGGCGGCTTCGGCTTCCGGGCCTTTTCGTTAGCCCACTCTCCGACTGGACCGCCAGCGCTGTCTCGATGTCGTCACGGGAAATCCCCATGTCGCTTGTCGTCCGGTGAGTCGCCCAGATCGTCCGTTGTCTTCAGCAGCGCCTTCTGATCGGCTCGGCGACCGAACCAATCGACAACGGGACCAGCTACGACAAGAGGAAGGTTCACAAGCATAGGAAGGTTCACAAGCATCGGGGTACTCCCTTCACCGCTGCAGGAAACTGCAGGCAAGCTAGGCCGATGCGTCGATCCGTCTGTGACAAAGCTCACAGACCCGTAGTCTCCTCGTGTCGGGTTCGGCAAAAACTGCCCGGCCACATCGCAGCAGCCGGGCTTTTCCATGTCGCGGCCATGTCGCGTGGAGTTGCCGATAGCGGTTTGTAATCCTTGGAAATCAAGGGAAATCATTTGCAGCATGGCGCGACATGATATGCGTCCCTACCCTGCCATAAGCGTTTGATTTTCAATGATTAAAATCGCTATTTTGGCTGGAGAAATTGCGGACTCTGACTCCGTTAGTCCTGGTTCGAATCCAGGAACCCCAGCCAAAACCGGATGTCCCTTAGACAACGTGGCTCCATGACTTTCATCCGTTGCCGCAGCTGCCGCCGTTTCAGAAAATAAATCAAAAGGTTGCCTGAATTCTGCTCGAAAGTTGCCTTGCTGCCACCCACAGTTCGACAGGATGATAGCGAAGGGCGAACACGAGACTCGCATCATCCAACCGCCACGCGTCCTATGAAATGGACGAAGGCCGGCGCGAGGCGCCGGCCTTCCCTGTGGCGGTCAGCGGAGGAGGTACTGACCTTCGGTCTCCGGTCTCGTGAAGCAGTCAGGCCGCCCTGAGCTCCTTCAAAGCCTTCTCGAAGGCGGACTTGATCGGTTTGGATACGTCCTCAACGGCTTTGGTCGTGACGGCTTGGAGTTCCTTGGCCTGTTCGACGGCCGTTTCAACCTGCTTGCGGACGAAGGCGGTCTGCAGTTCGACGAATTCGGAAGGCGACTTAACGGCAACTAGGGCTTCAAAGTGCGAGAAGGCGGCTTCAGTATTGGCGCGCAGAACGGCAATTGCCTTCAGCGACACATCGCTGCCAACGGCTTTGGCGGTTTCGAAGCTCGACTCGAGAGCCTTCTGGGCGTCTTCAGAGCCCGCCTTGAATTTGGCAAGAACTTCTTTTGACTGTTCGACGCCCTTTTCAGCGGCAGCGCGGAACTCGGCCGTAGCCTTGGACGGATCGAAGGTCGGCAAGGCGGTGCCTTCGACGGCATCAGAGGTTTTTTCAGCGCTCGACATGGTTTCCATCCTTCAGTGGGCAGCCCCCAAAACGCCTCGTTAATTTATGAAACCGACTCTACCCGATAGCAACATTTTTGTGCGCTGCACCATGAATTTCTTCCCGTGCGGTAACCAAGCGCTGAAGGCAGGGCGGCGCCTACGATCGCTGGCTGCTGCTCGCTGGCATGGGCGTCTTTTTTGAACCTGACGCGGCGCTCGTCGTAGAACATCCACATCGTCGACGAGACGGCCCGCCGTGTTCGGCCGCCAGTAGCTATGCCCATGTACCTCTCGCGCTTCAACTATACGGCCGAGACCTGGGCGCGGATGATCAAAAACCCCGAGGATCGACGCAAGGCCACCCGTTCATACATCGAGTCGGTGGGCGGAAAGCTGCACGGGTTCTGGTACGCCTTCGGAGAGCACGGTGGCTGGAATCTGTGGGAGGCCAGATAAACGTGTCGATGACGCGTCTGTCGTGCTTGCCATCGGTGCGGGAGGAGCGCTCAGCTCTTACGAGACCACCGTCCTGCTAGATGTCAAAGAGACATTGGAACCCCTGGGAAGGCGAAGTCGATTCGGTATCGCCCGCCGGGATCGTCAGGCCGCCTTCTCATGTTTCCAGAATCATGTTTCCAGAAAGTGCGTCTGGATGACGACCTCTGGCAGCCAAACCCCATCCGCGGTAACATGAGGCAGAGGGACATTCACCAACCCCAGCAAGGGAGGTCCGTCATGAAAGTCAAAGACGCAATGCATAGGGGTGTCGACTGGGTCAGCCCCGAAACCGCTGTCACCGAACTGGCGAAAATGATGCGAGCCCAGGATATTGGGTCGATTCCCATCGGAGAGAACGACCGGCTGATCGGAATGGTGACCGACCGCGACATCGTCTGCAAAGGACTGGCGGAGGATGGTTTCGACAGCCGCACCGCGACGGCGCGCGATGTCATGACGGCCGGCATTCACTGTTGCCGCGAAGACGACGATCTGGCCAAGGCCGTGCGGCACATGGAGGAACTGAAAATCCGCAGGTTGCCGGTGATCAACAAGAACATGCGGATGGTTGGCATCCTCAGCGTCGGCGACGTCAGTCAGTCGGCGCCTAGGGAACTGGTGTCCGAATACGTCAAGAGCGTTTCCGCCCATCACCACTGAATGGCGGCTCGCTCGTGCTCTCGAGCGAAGGCCTCAACGTGCCGCCGCGCTGGCCACAGCGCGGCGGCAGAAATGTCCGGTCGTCGAGCCCGCCGGCTTCGCCCACGCGATCATATATTAGCGAATTAACGAATCGTAGACCGCGCTGTCCTATTCTGGGACAGCGCGGAGACTACCCATCGGCCGCGCAGGCGGCTCCGGCTTTCAGGCAACCCTACCCCTAGCCGGAGCCGCCACTTTGTACATACCAGTAAAGGTTGAATCAACCCTTACCAAGCACCGTTAATGGTGCATTCCGCCGATCATTAGATTTCGAAGTATCGACCGACCGAGCAGTATTCGTAACGCCAGCGAAGTCGTCATCCGGTTTGGTTTGCCACGCTCGGCCACGATTTGCTTCCGCCTCCAGCGGTGAACCCGCTTGGAGGATTCGTCGGTCATATTAGCAATCAACGATATATTAACAGCTAAGGCGCAACCTTTCCGGATCGGGGACGAGACCCGTCCCCTGATCGACGATCCGGCACTTCATGTGCCGAGACGTTCGACCGATGCGGAGCAAAACGCATGAGCGTCGAAACAGCGCTGGCGCAGCTATTGCGCATGCTTCACCGTCGAGCCTTGAATTTGGCAACCTTGCCAGACGATGAAAGAGACCCGCACTACGACCGCATCCGCCGCTCATGCTGCGGAGCGGCCGAACATATCGGCCAGAGCCCCGACAATGCAGCCATCACGGCCAACAGCATGGTCGAATTCACCCGGGCCATGGTCGGCATCATCGAGGCAAGGCGCGGGTAAGCCGGCGGCGAAGAAGAGCCGGTTGGGCTCTGATGACCCTTCGCAGGGTGGCGGTCGGATCCAGCCAGCGTGCCCAACACCTTTGCCTTACAGGCGGGAAGGAAGGATGACCTGCCCGCCGGCTGGCCTCGCCATTATCTCGTCCATGGCGCCATTACAGCAATTTTTCCCAAGACCTCGAACCCGCCACGCTGCAACGATTGTGGCGGCAATATTCCAGCGTCTTGTCGCAGCTCGCTCATCCCTTGGAGAAAAATCATGACGAGCACAATCTCCTCGTTTCTCGCGGCTCTCGGGTCTGACGGTCCTCCAGCAGACCGAGCCAAAGACATGGACCTGTATGGGTGGCTGGTCGGAAGCTGGGAAATGGACTCGCTCCACCATCTCGACGACGGCACAATCCGGAAATGGGATGGAGAATGCCATTTTGGCTGGGTGCTCGAAGGCCGCGCGATTCAGGACATCTGGATCAGGCCCAAGCGCCCTGCGCCGTCAACCATGTATGGCACGACTTTGCGCGTCTTCGATCCTGGGATCGGTGGCTGGCACATCATCTGGAGTGATCCGCTCAATCAGGATTACTCGCGCCAGATCGGGCGAGCCGAGGGCAAGGACATCGTCCAGATCGGCGATGACTCGCGCGGTCTGCAAACGCGATGGCGGTTCACCGAGATCACCGCCGACAGCTTCCATTGGATCGGCGAGGAAAGATCTGCCAAGAGCGACCCTTGGCAAGTGACGTATGAACATTTCGCCCGGCGGATCAATTCCTGAGCTGGTCGGCTGTGAGTCTGCTGGAACGGCCCAAATAGCGAGGGCGCGGTCGGGACCGCGCCCTCGTCAAATCGTATTGTGGCCGAGGCTTGGCGTCAGCTCTAACGCCTGAACCCTACTCCGCCGCCTCATACCCGGCGATGCCCTTGATCTCGAGGAAATCCTCCAGCCCGTATTCGGCGTATTCGCGGCCGTTGCCGGACTGCTTGTAGCCGCCGAAGGGCAGGCCGGCGTCCCAGGTCGGATAGTTGATGTAGACATTGCCGGAGCGCATGCGGGCAGCGGCCTGGCGTGCCTTCTCGATGTCCTTGGCCTGGATATAGGAGGCAAGGCCGAAGACGGTGTCGTTGGCCTGCTCGATCGCCTGCTCGACCGTGTCGTAAGGCATGATCGACAACACCGGCCCAAAAATCTCTTCCTTCGCGATGCGCATGTCGTGCGTCACGTTGGCGAAGACGGTCGGCCGGACATAATAGCCCCGGTTGAGCTCGGCCGGGCGGCCTGGGCCGCCGGCGACCAGCGTGGCGCCCTCCTCGATGCCGCTCTGGATCAAACCTTGAATCTTGTCGAACTGCAGCTGGCCGACCACCGGGCCGAGTTTCGATCCGGGCGCATCGGCCGGGCCGACGGTGAATTTTTCCGCCGCCGTCCTGGCGTAGCCGGCAGCCTCGTCATGACGGTCGCGCGGCACGAACATGCGGGTCGGTGCGTTGCAGGACTGGCCACTGTTGCCGAAGCAGCCCGCGACGCCCTTGGCGACCGCCTTTGCGAGGTCGACATCCGGGAACAGGATGTTGGCCGACTTGCCGCCGAGTTCCTGGTGCACACGTTTGACCGTATCGGCCGCGGCCTTGGCGACCAGGATGCCGGCCCGCGTCGAGCCGGTGAAGGACATCATGTCGACATCTGGGTGGCTGGCCAAAGCCTGGCCGACGGTCGGACCGTCGCCATTGACGAGGTTGAAGACGCCCTTCGGCACGCCGGCCTCGTCGAAGATCTCGGCGAAGATGATAGCGTCAAGCGGCGCGATCTCCGACGGCTTCAACACCATGGTGCAGCCGGCGGCGAGAGCAGGACCGACCTTGCAGGTGATCTGGTTGAGCGGCCAGTTCCACGGCGTGATCAGGCCGACGACGCCGATCGGCTCCTTGACGATGAGCGAGGAGCCTTTCACGTGGCGGAACTGAAAAGTCTTCAGCACCTCGGCCATCTTTTCCAGATGCGCCTGGCCGACGCCGACCTGGCTGTCCAGCGCCATCTGGCGCGGCGCGCCCATCTCGCGCGAAACGGCGAGCGCAAGGTCCTTGCTGCGCTTCTTATAGATTTCGATGACGCGGTTGAGGATATCGAGACGCTCCTCGACTTCAGTGAAGCCGAATGTGGCGAAGGCGCGCTTGGCGGCGGCCACCGCCTTGTCGACATCGGCTTTGCTGCCCAGCGAGATCTGCGCGAAGACGTCCTCATTCGATGGATCGATGACATCGAAATTGTTGGGCACCACCGGATCGACCCAGGCGCCGTCGATATAGAACTGCAGATTGTGCGACATGCTTTCGCTCCCTGTGGGCCACCCGGCTTCGATTGTGGTGAGGCGATCGTCGTATATCGCCAGAGATAACGATGCGGCAACCGCCCTGTCAAACGCAAGCGGATGTGTGTGTTGAATTCCCGATGCATACCGCTCAAAACTGTGCAGCGGTTTCGGGAAAACGACATCCATCAAGACAGGACTTAAAGCGCGGCGCCTGAATCCGTTTCAGGCAGCGCGATCTAAGGCGCCAACCTCTTGCTCAAATAGACGGTTGTCCCGTTCATGAACGGCTCTTCGCGGTCGATCGCGTAGCCATGTTTGCGATAGAGCCGCACATTGGCTTCGAAGGCGCCGTTGGTCAGCAGCCTGAGCTCCCGACAGCCGGTGCTTCGATAGCCTTGAGCTCGGTCCTGTCGAGCAACAGCTGTCCAATACCCCTGCCCTGCACTTCCGGCGCCACGGCGACATTCTCGATCCAGATATGATCGTCATGCGCCATGGTCTCGATCAGGCCGACGATGCGGCCGTCCTCGATGGCGAGCTCGAACCGGTGCTCATTCAGCGCCTTGTTGTAGTCGGCGCGCATCGGCAGGGGCTCGCGGCCGATCACCGGCACCCATTTGGCATAGGCCGCGCGCACGATGGCCTTGATGGCGGCGGAATCCGCCGGCGCGGCCGGCCGAAACTCGATGGAAGAAACGACGCTCATTCAGACACTCCAAAATGCAAAAAACCCGCCGATCGTTGCGATGGGCGGGCTGGGATGGACGAGCCGGGTGACTTGCTAGCCGGCCCTTGTCTTCACGCAATCAGCTTGCCGCTCCTTCGAACGGCGGCGTCGCTGCGGATTTGCGAAAAAGGCGGCCATGGCGCGAAGCTGGACCGGGAACCGAGACGCTGTCAAGCCGGTCGCGTCGACACGACAGCCGTATCGCCCCGCCTCGGCAATCCGATCGCCCATCCGATCGTTCGTAATAATCGATCATTATAACTCGAATAATTCGTTGGAAAGATCGGTTCTGGAATGGCATTTCCCCGGTACAGTTACCTGGAGAATTCGATTGTCTTTTCTGCCCGTCGCCGCGAACGATCTTCCAAACAGCCTGAATTCGGCCAATTCAGGAAGCAAGAGCCCGATCTGGGCCGGCATCATGCCGGGAATCGTACTGGTGGCGATGATCACCAGCGTGGCCTATTCGGCGCGCAACCTCTCCGGCCTCACGCTGTTCAGTCCGATGATCCTCGCCGTCGTCACCGGCATGATCTATTCCAACGTTCTCGGCACGCCAGCCCATGCCAAGGCCGGCATTGCGTTGGCGCAGCGCCGGCTGCTGCGCTTCGCAATCGTGCTGCTAGGCTTCCAGCTCACGCTCGGCCAGGTGGCCGGCATCGGACTCGGCGGCGTCGGCATCGTCGCAGCAACGCTCGGCGCCACCTTCCTGTTCACCGTCACGCTGGGCCGGCTGATCGGCGTCGACGCCAAGCTCGCGCAACTGATCGCGGCCGGCACCTCGATCTGCGGCGCTTCGGCCATCGTCGCCACCAACATCGTCACCGATGCGCGCGACGAGGACGTCACCTACGCCGTCGCCGCGATCACCCTGTTCGGCACTGTCGCCATGCTCGGCTTCCCGCTGCTGACGCCGTTCTTCGGCCTCAACCAGCACGCGTTCGGCCTGTGGGCAGGCGCCTCGATCCATGAGGTGGCGCAAGTGATCGGCGCCGGCTTCCAGAACGGCACGCTAGCCGGCGAAACGGCGACCGTCGCCAAGCTGACGCGCGTCGCCATGCTGGCGCCGATGGTTATCGCGCTCGGCCTGATGGCGCGCCGCGGCAGCGATGACGCGTCCCCCGCAAAGCCGCCCATGCCGTGGTTCGTGCTCGCCTTCGTCGCGGTCGTGGCGCTCAACAGCTCGGTGGCGATCCCGGCGCAAGTCCATTCGGCGATCGCTTTGGCCGCGCAGGTCATGCTGACCATGGGGCTCGCCGCCATGGGCCTTCAGGCCGACATTTCGGAGTTGCGCTCGCGCGGCCTGCGCCCGCTGATGCTGGCCTTCTCGGCTTTTCTGTTTATCGCCTGCTTCAGCCTGGTGCTAGTGAAGTTCGCCTAATCCTCGAAAGAACTCGCCGCCACATAGATCGCGGCGAGCTTCTCGATGCCGGCCTGGTCTTCCTTGTCGAAGCGGCCAGGCAGCGGGCTGTCGAGGTCGAGCACGCCGAACACGCCGTCGGCATCGCGCAACAACACGACCAGTTCCGAGCGCGAGTCGGCATCGCAGGCGATGTGGCCGGGAAAATCGTGCACGTCCTTGATCAGCATCGACATGCCGAGATCGACCGCCGTGCCGCAGACGCCTTTGCCCACCGCGATGCGCACGCAGGCCGGCTTGCCCTGGAAGGGGCCGAGCACCAGCTCGTCGTCGGACTGCAGAAAATAGAAGCCCGCCCAGTTGAGGTCGGGCACCATCTGGTAGATCAGCGCCGAGGTGTTGGCGGCGTTGGCGATGGAATCGCCCTCGCCCTCCAGCAGGGCTTTCAATTGCGTGGCCAACTCATTGTAAAAGGCCGGCTTATTGCTCGTGTCGATGGCGGTTGCCGCAAACATGCTGGTCGTTTCTCCGTTGCAAGGGCGCTGACGCGCCCGCTACAGTCCCGCCCTCTCTGCCACCAAAGCCGCCGTCGGGAAACAGCCTATCGTGACTTCCAGCCATGCCAAGACGGTCGAGGCCAGAACGATCCGGATCGCCGCCGCCGTGATCCGGGATGACAGCGGCAAGCTGCTTCTGGTGCGCAAGCGTGGCACCAGCACCTTCATGCAGGCCGGCGGCAAGATCGAGCCGGGCGAGGTGCCCGCCGCCGCTCTTGCGCGCGAATTGCGGGAGGAATTGGGCATCGTCGTCGATCCGGCGACGGCCTTCCACCTCGGCTCGTTTTCGGCGCCCGCCGCCAACGAACCGGATGCCCGCGTCGAGGCCGAGCTTTTCGAATTGTCGATCGCCGGCGAACCGATCCCGGCGGCCGAAATCGAGGAGATGATCTGGCTGAACCCGGAGCTGGCGCGCGGCATCGAGCTCGCGCCGCTCACCGCCGACATCGTGCTGCCGCGCTACTGGCGCGAGCCATGACTGCGCGGAACCAGGCAAAACCGTCGGTGGGCGAAGCTCCCCTCACCTTTGCGGTGCTGGTCTTTGCCGGCTTTCCGATGATGGCGTTTTCCTCCATCATCGAGCCGCTGCGCGCCGCCAATATCCTAGCCAAGCGCGAATGCTACCGCTGGATGATCGTCGGCGCGGATCCCGGCACGGTCGAGGCCTCCAACGGCGTCGTCATCCAGCCCGGTTTTTCGGCCGCCGATGCCCCGAAGGCCGACCGCATCGTCGTCTGTTCCGGCGGCGACGCCGACCATGTCGTGGCCGACGAGGCGATGAGCTGGATCCGCAAGAGCCTGCGCGGCGGCGCGCATATCGGTGCCGTGGCGGATGCGGCGTTCTTCCTCGCCCGTGCCGGCCTGCTCGACGGCCATGCCTGCACCTTGCACTGGACCAGCCAGGCCGCCTTCACCGAGGCTTTTCCGGAGATCGAGCTCAGGCGCGATCTCTTCGTCATCGACCGCAAGCGTTTTACGTCCGCCGGCGGCGTCGGCAGCCTCGACATGATGCTGGAGATCATCACACGCGACTACGGCGCCGAGCTTGCGGCGGGTGTCGCCGAATGGTTCGTGCACTCTCCCTTGCGCTCGAGCGTCGACCGCAAGCTGATGCCGCTGCGCCTGCGCACCGGCGTGCAGAACGAGCTGGTGCTATCGGCCATCGCCATCATGGAGGACGCTGTCGAGGAACGGCTCGGCATGGCGGAACTCGCCGCAAGGCTCGGCGTGTCGCCCGACAAGCTCGAGCGCAATTTCCGCGCCGAATTGGATATCTCGCCCAATGGTTATTACCGGCGCCTCAGGCTGAAGCGCGCCGCCGACCTCCTGGCGCATTCGACGCTGATGGTTCGCGATGTGGCTTTAGCCTGCGGGTTTGCTTCGATGTCGAGCTTTGCCCGGGCGTTTCGGGAAGAGCACGGGCATGCGCCGAAGGCGATGCGAAGGCACTAGGTGACTTTTTTCAATATGCCGAGTTCCCTCACACCCTCCAGAGGGGGGTGCTGTCCCGCCAGCGTTGTAGTCGGATGAAACCGCACTGCGCGGCACTCAGCACAACATCTGCGGAATTCCGCACAAGCTCCGGATCCTGCCCGGCTATGTTCGCGGGAAAAGGAGGCCGCCATGAGCATCGTCGTATTCGACCCCGACAGCATCGAGGATGTGGACTTCAAGGACCGCATGCGCCATCCGGCCGCGGCTGATCCCGCCGGCGGCATGTGGTTGTCCGACACCGAGCCGTCCTTCATCGATGCCGACGCGCTGCGCAAGGGGCGGCTGGCAAAACTGCGCGGCTGGATGCGAGAGGCGGGCTATGGCGGCGTCGTGCTGTTCGATCCCTACAACCAGCGCTACGCCACCGGCTCGCGCAACATGTTCGGCTATTTCCTGCGCAACTCGACCCGCTATTTCTTCATTCCGACCGACGGGCCGATCGTGCTGTTCGAATATCCGCAGAGTTACCATGTCTCGATGGTACTCGACACGATCGACGAGGCGCGGCCGTCGAAGCTGGTGTGGTCATCGGTCTCCGGCCGCGACGACGAGACCGCCGGGCCATTCGCCGACGAGATCACCGAGCTGTTGAAGAAGCATGGCGGCGGCTCGATGAAGCTCGGGCTCGACCGCTGCAGCCACCTGCAGGCGCTGGCGTTGGAAAAGCGCGGCTGCGAGGTGAAGGATTGCCAGGGCGAGATCCTCGCCGTGCGCGCGGTGAAGACGCCCGAAGAGGTGAAATGCTTGCAGGTCTCGATGGCCGGCGCCGAGGCGGCGGTCGCAGCGGTGCGCGAGGCGATCAAGCCCGGCGTTTCCGAAAACGAGCTCTTCGCCATCATGTATGGCGAGGTGATCCGCCAGGGCGGCGAATTCATCGAGACCCGGCTGCTCACCTCCGGACAGCGCACCAACCCGTGGTTCAACGAGGCGAGCGGGCGCAAGATCAGGCCGGGCGAGTTGGTCGCGCTCGATACCGACACGATCGGCTGCTACGGCTACTATTCCGATTTCTCGCGCACCTTTCGCTGCGGCCCAGGCAGGCCGACGCCCTACCAGAAGTCGCTGTACCGCATGGCGCACGACCAGGTGCAGCACAACATCGGGATCGTGAAGCCCGGCATGGCTTTTCGCGAGATCGCCGAGAAGGCCTGGAATATCCCGGATCGCTTCGTCGACCAGCGCTACACCTCGGTCATGCACGGCGTCGGCATGCATGGCGAGACACCATTCATCGCGCACGCGATGGACTATGAGACCTATGGCCGGGACGGCATCATCGTGCCCGGCATGGTGGTCAGCGTCGAAAGCTATATCGGCGAGAAGGGCGGGCGCGAGGGCGTCAAGCTGGAGGACGAGATCCTGATCACCGAGACCGGCACCGAGCTGCTCTCGCGCTTCCCTTACGAAGACGAATTTCTTGACAAGTAGCGCCGACGCACAGACAGCACATCCGCATGAAGACGCCCATTTCCATCCGGCGCGGTACGGTGGCCGCGGTGTTCATCGATCTCCAGGAGGAGCATCGCAAGGACAAGCGCTATCTGGTCGAAGGGTTTGGCGACATCCTCGCCAACGTCCAGCGGCTGCAGGAGGCGGCACGGCGCAATTTCGTGCCGCTCTACCATTGGGCCTATATCGTCGATCTCGCCGAGGCGCGCCCATTCCATCCGGTTGATGAGAGCGGCAAGTCGGCCTTCTCCGACAAGGACGACCCGCTGACGGCGATCTGCCATGAGGTGGCGCCGCAAGATAGCGAAGCCATGCTGATCAAGCAGGAGGCGAGCGCCTTCGGCAAGAACGACTTCGCCGAGAAGCTCAAGGCATCCGGCACCGAATGGCTGGTGATTGCCGGCGTGTGGACCGAAGCCTGCATCGACGCCACGGTGAAGGACGCGGTGGCGCGCGGTTTTCGCGTTCTCCTGGTCAAGGACGCCTGCGGCAGCGCAAGCGCCGCCATGCACCAGACCGGCATCCTCAACCTCGCCAACCGGCTCTACGGCGGCGCCGTCACCAACACGCTCGACGCCTGCCGGCTGATGGCCGGCGACACGGTGAGCGTTTGGCAGGTCGAAGGCTCGGTGCCGCTGCGCTTCACCTTCGAGAATGCGGCGCGGCTCTACGCCGAGCTCTGACGGGCGGTGGGCGGTGACCTCTCCGATCCGAGCAGCCGCGGCAAATATGCCGCCCGGCTCGAGCCGGAGCTCTGGGACTATATCGACAGGGTCAACAGCTGGTATCCGCAGGAGATCGTGGCCGCCCCCATCGCCGAGCAGCGCGCGGTCTACAATCAAATGTGCGTGGCGTTCCATCAGGGCCGCCCGGAAGGCGTGACCACAAGCGATGGCCTCATCGCCACGACGGCGCATCCGATCCCGGTACGGCGCTACCGCTTGGCGAACAAAGCGGCAGCGGCGATCGTCCTCTACTACCACGGCGGCGGCTTCGTGCTCGGCGACCTCGACAGCCATGACGACATCTGCGCCGAGATCTGCGCCGGCACCGGCTTCGAAGTGGTCTCGGCCGACTATCGCCTTGCGCCGGAGCACCTGCATCCCGCTTCCTTCGACGACGCGCTGGCGGTGTTCGAGTGGGTCGCGGCGACCGGCGCATTGCCGATCGTGCTTTGCGGCGAAAGCGCCGGCGGCAATCTTGCCGCGGCGGTGGCGCAGGCGACGCGGCAGTATGCCCGGCGCGCCGTCGGCCAGATGCTGATCTATCCCGGGCTCGGTGGCGACGAGACCGGCCGCTCCTATGTCGAGCATGCCGAAGCGCCGCTGCTCACGCTCGCCGATATCGACTTCTACCGCCGCATCCGCTCTGCGCCCGGCCAGTCGGCGGATGACCCGACCTTTTCGCCACTGCGGGACCGCGATTTCTCGGGCCTGCCGCCCACGGTCATCGTCACCGCCGAATGCGACCCGCTTTCCTCCGACGGCGAGGCCTACCGCGACCGCATCCTCGCCGCCGGAGGCCGCGCCTGGTGGCGCGAGGAGCCGCGGTTGGTGCACAGTTTTCTACGCGCCCGCCCGACCGTGCCGCGCGCGGCGGAGGCATTTCAGCGGATTATCACGGATATTGGCGCGCTGGGCGCCGGCGATGGAGCGCTGATCTCCCCCCAAGTGGGGGAGATGGCCGGCCAGAGGGGGGCGCGAAGGATCGCGACCTTTAAGGATCTGATCACTTCGAAATCTGCCTGAGAGGGTAGCTCCAACCCGTTGAGGCGCTGGCGGGACAGCGCCCCCCTCTGTCCTGCCGGACATCTCCCCCACAAGGGGGAGATTGGCTGTGTCTACCCCCTGCGGAACAGCGCACAAGAACTGCGGAAAACCAAACATTTCGCTGCGGAAAGCAGCCCTATCATCGCTTAGCAGGCAACGGCGCCCCGGCGGTCGTCTCCACCCCCGCGTCTGACGGCAACCGGGGCGCCCGTTGGGTTTTCGTGCACGTCGTTGCCGCCAAAAACCGCCGTACGGGCGATATGCACCAACAACAGAGGGAACGACGATGAAATTCATGCTGACCGACAGGAAACTGCACCCGCAAGCCAAGCCGACCGCCGACGATTTCAGAAAAGGCGCGATCAACCGGCGCGAATACCTTGCGCTTATGGCCGGCTTGGGCGTCAGCGCCGCCGGCGCCCTGGCGCTGGGCGGGCTTAGCCCCTCGCCTGCTCGCGCGGAAGAGCCGAAAAAGGGCGGTACACTTCGCGTGGCGATGAACGTGAAGGGCTTCAAGGACCCACGCACCTTCGACGGCGTCGAGATGTCGAATGTCGCGCGCCACTGCAACGAATATCTGGTGCGCTGGAAAACCGACTTCACCTTCGAGCCGTGGCTGCTCGAGAGCTGGGAGACCAGCGACGACGCCAAGACGATCACGCTCAATGTGCGCAAGGGCATCGCCTGGTCGAACGGCGATACCTTCAATGCCGACGACGTGATCCACAATCTCAACCGCTGGTGCGATGCCTCGGTCGCCGGCAACTCGGTCGCGGCGCGCATGGGCGCGCTGGTGAACGCCGACACCAAGAAGCCGATCGACGGCGGCATCCAGAAAGTCGACGACTACACCGTCAAGATAAACCTGCCCAAGCCCGACATCTCGCTGATCGCCGGCATGGCCGACTATCCGGCGCTGATCATGCACCGCTCCTATGAGGGCGATGCGGATCCGAAGAAGGCCTTGGCCATCACAACCGGCCCTTGCGAGCTGGTGAGTTGGGACGCCGAGACCGGTGCTGAGGTGAAGCGCAAGGACAAGCCCTGGTGGAAGGGCGACTTCTATCTCGACGGCATCAAATGGGTCGACTACGGCTCCGATCCCAACGCCATGCTGTCGGCCTTCGAATCCGGCGAGATTGACACCGACCACGAGACGGCTTCCGACGCGGTGTCGCAGACCGACCAGATGGGCTTGCAGAACTCCGAGATCGCCACCGGCTCGACCATCGTCGCACGCTTCAATGTCGGCAACGCCCCCTATGAGGACGTCAAGGTGCGCCGCGCCGCCCAGCTTGCCGTAGACAATGCGGCGGTGCTGAAGCTTGGCCTCGACGGCAGGGGCAAGCCGGCCGACAACCACCATGTCGGCCCCATGCACCCGGAATTCGCCGATATCGGCCCGGCCAAGCGCGATGTCGAGGCGGCGAAGAAGCTGCTCTCCGAAGCCGGCAAGGCCGACCACGAATATGAGCTGATCTCGGTCGACGTCGAATGGCAGAAGACCACCGCCGACGCGATCGCCGCGCAGATCCGCGAAGCCGGCCTCAAGATCAAGCGCACGGTGCTGCCGGCCGCGACCTTCTGGAACGACTGGAGCAAGTTCCCCTACTCCTGCACCGAATGGCTGGGCCGTCCGCTCGGCGTCCAGGTGTTGGCCCTCGCCTACAAATCGGGCGCGGCCTGGAACGAAAGCGCCTATTCGAACAAGGAGTTCGACGAGCTTCTCGACAAGGCGCTGGCAACGCCCGACGCCAACCAGCGCAAGGAGATCATGGCCAAGATCGAGCAGAACCTGCGCGACTCCGGCGTCATCATCCAGCCCTATTGGCGCTCGGTCTACCGCACCTACCGCAAAGGCGTGCATGGCTGCGAGCAGCACCAGGCGCTCGAGCAGCATTTCGAAAAGGTCTGGCTGGAGTCCTGATCCTCCCGGGACCGAGACGGTCGGAGTGGCTCGGCAGAGCCGCGCCGGCCGTCTCGGCATGTTGCGCCCAATCTGGTTAAGATCGGTTGAGGCCCTGCCCGATTGCCGCCGGCGACCGGGCGACCGACATCCGCTCGATGATCGTCGTCGGCAGCACGATCCTTTCAGGCGGCCGGTCATCGCCTTTCAGGCGCCGTATCAGCAGCTCCGCCACGGATTTTCCGAGCGCATAGACCGGCTGGTCGATGACGGTGATGGGCGGCGTCGTCACGCTCGTCCAGTCGGCGTCGTGGAAGGTGATCAGCGATATGTCCCGCGGAATGCCAAGGCCGCATTCGCGGATCGCCTTGAACAGATCGAGCGCCACGACGCTGTCGGAGGCCAGGATCGCCGTCGGCCTATCGGCGCTCCGAAGCAGTTGCAGGAGCACGGCGTGCGCGCTCTCCGACCGCCCGCTGCCGAAATGGATGTTGCGCTCCGCTCCATCGATGCCGGCTTCGCGGCAGGCATCGAGGAAGCCCAGGATGCGCTCGCGCACGGTGGAGGTGTTTATCATCGACGCGGCGCCGCGAAAATCTCCGGACAGCACCGCGGCGGTGACGTAGGCGATCCTGCGGTGCCCGGCTTGCGTCAACATGCGCGTGGCGCGCAGCGCGGCATTGCGGTCATCGACCGTTACCGTGTCGACGTCGAGCTCCGGCAGCGCGCGGTCGAGCAGCGCCAACGGGCAGGCGATCTCCTTGAGATGGGCGATATCTCCAGACTGGGCGGGAGTCACGATCAGGCCGTCGACCTGCTTTGCCATCAGAACGCGGATCGCGCTCTTCTCCGCTTCGACCTCCTCGCCTGAATTGGCCAGGATGACGTTGATGCCTGACAGGCGCGCGACGTCGCTGATGCCGCGCACCGCGAGCGAGAAGAACGGGTTCTCGATGTCGCCGACGATGACGCCGATGCTGCCTGAACGACCGGTCGTCATGCTGCGCGCCAGCTCGTTCGGCCGATAGTCGAGCGCCTTCGCTGCTTCGAGCACCGCGGCGCGCACCGTCTTGCTCACCCGGCCGTAACCGCCCAGCACGCGCGCGGCGGTTGCCTTTGAAACCTTTGCTTCGCGGGCGACGTCGCTGACGGTGATGGAGGGAGCCTTGGGCGCGCGCTTCATTGTGGAAAAATCGCTTTTCAAATTCGTTGACGGATGGTCGTTCCCGTGCCTACAAATGTCAAGAGACCGGTCTCATTCACATTTGAGACCGGTCTCATAAGAAAAAGAACGCCCAGTGGCGTCGGATTCGAGGCCGTATCGAAATTGTTCGCTGCGTCCCCCGCACGGACCGATCTTCAGAGTGGAGAACAACCATGAGCATCAGAGGTCTTTTCACATCGAGCCGCGGCAGCGCATCGGCTCTTTCGTCTTCGCGGTCGCGCTTGTCGCCCTGTCGCTGCCCAAAGCCTGGGCGGCGGACAATCCATATAACCTTATCGATCCCACGACGATCAGCGTCGGCACGATGGGCGACGCCAAGCCCTATGCCTTTACCACGGCCGACGGCAAGTTCACCGGCTTCGATCTCGAATTCTTCCTGAACGTGGTGGGCCGGATGGGCTTCAAGCCGGACCAGGTGACCTTCACCGGGCAGGAATTCTCGGCGCTGATGCCGTCGGTCGCCAACCAGCGCTTCGACGTCGCGGTCGCCGCTATCGGAACGACCGAGCAACGCAAGAAGGCGGTCGATTTCTCCGACGGCTATCTCGCCGGCTATCTGTCGGTGCTGACCTCCGACCCAAAGATCACCTCGCCCGAGGGTCTCGCCGGCAAGCGTCTCGGCGTCGTGCAGGGCACGCTGCAGGAGATCTATGCCACCAAGAACTTCAAGAACACCGACCTGGTGAAATTCCCGGACAACAACTCGGCAATAGCCGCGCTCAACAACGGCACGGTCGACGGTCACTTCCTCGACTACGAGGCGGCAAAACAATATGGCGAGCGCTATCCGGCCCTGAAGATCGCGATCAACATCCCGTCCTTCGATGCTCCCGCGGGCTTCGTCCTGCGCAAGGGCAACGACGCCTTCCGCGAAGCACTCAACAAGGGCATTCACGACGCCATGCAGGACGGCACATGGCGCGACCTCTACCAGAAATGGTTCCCCGGATCGCCGATGCCGGAGCAATATCTGCCCAAGAAGAACTGACCTGCGTAGTGCCGCCGGCGCGAATGCCGGCGGCCCCCAGGCAGGCCGTGAGAGATCGCGCGGGCGGCGGTTGCGCCGCCGGGCAAGGCAGGTTGGCGGATGGATTGGTTAGAAAACCTTCAGCGAAGCTTCTTCGACTGGGACGCGATGGCATCGGTGCTGCCGGCGCTGCTTGCCGTCGGGTTGAAGAACACCCTTATCCTCGCCGCGGCATCGACGGTGCTCGGCATCCTTATCGGCATGGTGCTCGCCGTGATGGGCATCTCGCGCTCCGCGTGGCTGCGCATCCCCGCACGCATCTACACCGACATCTTTCGCGGGCTGCCGGCGATCCTCACCATTCTTCTGATCGGGCAAGGCTTCGCGCGCATCGGCCGCGAGATATTCGGACCCTCGCCCTACCCGCTCGGCATCGTGGCGCTCAGCCTGATTGCCGGCGCCTATATCGGCGAGATTTTTCGCTCCGGCATCCAAAGTGTCGAGAGCGGCCAGATGGAAGCCTGCCGCGCGCTCAGCATGAGCTACGGGCAGGGCATGCGGCTGATCGTGATCCCGCAGGGCGTGCGCCGCGTGCTCCCTGCCCTGGTCAACCAGTTCATCGGCAACGTCAAGGATTCCAGCCTCGTCTACTTCCTCGGCCTGCTGGCCTCGGAGCGCGAGATTTTCCGCATCGGTCAAGACCAGGCGGTGGTGACCGGCAATCTGTCGCCGTTGCTTCTGGCCGGCATGTTCTACCTCATCATCACCGTGCCGCTGACCCATGTGGTCAATCACATCGACAACCGCCTGCGCCTCGGCAAGCAGAAGCCAGGCGGGGTCGTCAGCGGCCTCGTCGAGGTCGGAGAATTGAAGGATACGACGGGCAAGGCCACGCCCACCACGGCACGGCCCGCCATCAAGGCCGGCAGCCTCGAAGTGCGCGATCTCGACATGGCCTATGGCGAGTTGCAGGTGCTGAGAAAGATCCGGCTCAAGGTCGAGCCCGGCACCGTCACCTGCGTCATCGGTCCGTCCGGCTCCGGAAAATCGACGCTGCTGCGCTGCCTCAACCGGCTGGTCGAACCCAAGGCCGGCGACGTGCTGCTCGACGGCGAGAGCATCCTGGCGATCAAACCCGAGACGCTGCGCCGGCGTGTCGGCATGGTGTTCCAGCATTTCAACCTGTTCCCGAACCATACGGCGATCGAGAACGTCATGCTGGCGCTGACCAAGATCAAAGGCATGGCGGGCAGTAAAGCTCGGCGCCTTGCCGAAGCGCGCCTCGCGGAAGTGGGCTTAGCCGCGCGCGCGGACTACCGGCCCAGCCGCCTTTCGGGTGGTCAGCAGCAGCGCGTGGCGATCGCGCGCGCGCTTGCGATGGACCCTGAGGTCATCCTCTTCGACGAGGTGACGAGCGCGCTCGACCCCGAACTCGTCAAGGGCGTCCTCAATCTGATGGCCGATCTCGGCCGGCGCGGCATGACGATGATTGTCGTCACCCATGAGATGGGCTTTGCCCGCAAGGTGGCCGACCAGGTCGCCTTCATGGACGAGGGCCGCATCGTCGAGGTCGGCCCTCCGGCGGAGATCTTCGACAGACCGAAGAGCCCCCGGCTCAAGCAATTCCTCGCCGAGGTGCTGTGAACGATTCTTGTCGCGCCGGCCGGGCTCGGCGCGTCCCCCGAAAACCCAACTGTCCGATTATCGAAAGCTGCATTCATGACTGATAAATCCGCCCTCAAGGTCGTCGTCATCGGCGGCGGCATCTTCGGCGTCTCCACGGCCGTCCATCTCGCCAGGCTTGGCGCGGAAACGACCATCGTTACGGACGGCAGGATCGCCAACGGCGCATCGTCGCGCTCGCTTGCCTGGCTCAATTCGGCGCGAAAGCGCTCGGCAGCGTATCACCGCCTCCGCGTGCAGGGCCTCGAGCGCTACAGAGCATTTGCGGCAAAACACGACTGCGGCACCTGGCTGCGCTTTGATGGCGGGCTCACCTGGGATGCCGACGATGCCGCCAACCAGATCAGGGAAATCTTCCGCCACGAACAGTCGATCGGCTATGAGACGCGACTGCTCGCGCCGGACGACATCGCCGCGGTCACGCCGGGCGTCGACGCAAAGGCCGTTTCGCCTCAAGGCGCCATCTTCAATGCCGGCGAAGGCTGGGTCGACCTGCCGTCGCTCATCGGCCTGCTGCTCAGCGAGTTCCGCGATCGCGGCGGCCGTATTCTCACCGACACCGGCTCCACCGACGTCACGCTCGCCAATGGCCGCGTCAGCGGCGTGAAGACCGCTTCCGGCCAAGTGGTCGATGCCGATGCCGTTGTGGTCGCGACGGGCCCGGCGGTGCCGGGCATGGCGGCGAAGGTCGGCAGGCGTATCGGCGACGGTACGACGCGCGCGCTGCTCGTCTTCAGCAAACCGGTCCCGCATCCGCTGCGCGCCGTGCTGAACACGCCGCGCGTCGCTATCAGGCCCACTCCGAACGGCGCCTTCGCGCTCGACTCCGCGTGGTCCGAAGACGAAGTCATCGTACACGACGACGGTACCTACGAAGCCAAGCCGTCCACGATCGCAGGCCTGCTCGAGGAAGGCTCCAGAGTGCTCGAGGGCAACCCGACGCTTGTCTTGGAGAGCCATCACATGGGGCCGAAGCCAATTCCGGCCGACGGCGAGCCGGTGATCGGACAGTTGACCGGCATTCCCGGCTATCACGTCGTCTTCAGCCACAGCGGCGCGACGCTTGGCCTCGTCGCGGGCGAACTGCTGGCCGGCGAGATCGTCAGCGGCACGCCCAGTCCGTTGCTCGAGCCGTTTCGCCCCTCGCGGTTCGACGCTGGCGCGAAATTGTCGACGAGCCGATGAACGGCGAGCCGGACCTCTATGCGCTGACCGCTGCCTGCAGCACTACGCCAAGGGCGTCGCGCATGCGACATTGCGCGAGTTCGCGGCGGCCGCGCGCGAGCGGGAACGCTTCCACCGGCACATCGAGAGCATTCCGCCTGAGCGCCGCTTCCTCAGCAACCCGACGCGGGCCTCGCTCGCGGTCGGCGCCGCGCTCCTCGATGGCGAACTCGCCTATCACCGGGGCCGGCACGACGAGGCTTACGATCACCTGCGGCGCGCGGTCGAGCTCGACGACAATCTCTCCTACACCGAGCCCTGGGCCTGGATGCATCCGCCGCGCCATGCGCTGGCAGCCCTCCTGCTCGACCAGGGTCACGCAGCGGAGGCCGAGCAGGTCTATCGCGACGATCTGGGCTTGAGCGGCGCCGTGCGGCGCTGCGCCCAGCACCCGGACAATGTCTGGGCGCTGCACGGGCTGGTCGAATGCCTGAAGCGGCGCGGCGAGAGCGACGAACTGCCGGGGTTCCAGAACAAACTCGCCGCAGCGCTTGCCAAGGCGGATGTGCCGATCACCTCGTCCTGCCTATGCCGGACGAGCGTGCGGGCGGGGCATGACTGCTGCCATTGAGGCACGGCCGCCCTCATCCAAGGCAGCGGCCGCGTCATTCGCTACGAGAATATCTCCGCCAGTTCGTCTACGCTGGTGCCTTCCTTGACCTGACGCAGTTCGACATAGCTGACCGCGGTGGCGGTGGACATAACCGTCGACATCACGGCGGAAACCACGGCGCCAATCACGGAGCCGACAATGCCGGCGCCAAAGAGATAGACGAAGGTGCCAAGCAACGCCTGGATGACCATGGCCAATATGAAAAGAATGACGAAAAGGCCGAAGAGCGACCAGCGGTTGCCCTTGGCCAGGGCGCGGCTGCGCGACATCGAGCCGAAAACGCCGCGACGCTCCTGTACCAGAACGGGTATAGATACCGACCAGCCAAGCCACAGAATGATGCCGGGCACCAGCAGCGCCAGGGAGGCGATGCCAGTGCCGAGGGCGACCAAAATTCCGATGCCGACCGTGGGCAAAAGGCACTGAAGGGCAATCTGAACGCTGTCGCCGAAGCCGGGCTTCTTGCCGTTCAGGTCTTCGATTGTTGCCCTGACCAGGGCCGATTGCAGCAGTAGCGACAGAAGGAAATAAACAAGACCGAAGGCAAAGGTGAAGAGCGAATCCCGGATCACCACATTCGGGTCGGCCAGCGCGAGGTTGGACGGATCGACGCCTGCCAGCTTGCTCATCCGAGCTTCATTCCAGAGCTGAAAAAGAAATGTGGGCAGCCCCGAAAAGAGCAGTGCCAACCCGACGCAAAGGCCGATGTTACGCGTAATCACACCGAAAGTGGTGTTGAACACCCTGCCGATCTCGAATCTGCCGGGTTGTCCCAGTGCCGCAGTGGTCATGATATTTTCCCCCTAGTCACCGCGCATCCAATCGGTGACTTCAAAGTAAATTTGCCAAGATTGTCGGGCCACGTCCAGTGCACTTGCAATTGTGTTGGCATATTGCCAGTGTCGGCGCCGAACCGCAGGTTGCAGGGGGAACGCGCGGGTGACAGTCGCACAGCCGGGCACGGCCGATGCCGAATGGCTGGCCAGGATGCACAAGCAGCTGCTGGCGGATGATTCTATCCAGTTTGACCTGCCGGGGCTGGTGCGGCCGGAGCCGCCTGAGTGGCTGAAGCCTTTGCTGGAAGCCCTGGCGAAGATCGGCCCTTACATGATCTATCTGTTCTGGGGCGCGGTGATCATCGGCGTCGCGATCATCGTGTTCCTGCTTGCTCTTGAAGCAAAGGGTGTCGCCTGGCGGCTGCCATGGCGGCGCGCGCGCAAGGAGGACGAGACGAAGGAAGAATGGCGCCCGGATGCCGGTGCGGCGCAGATCCTGCTCTCCGAAGCCGATGCGCTCGCCGCGCGCGGCGAGTACGACGAGGCGGTGCATCTCCTGCTTCGCCGCAGCGTCGCCGACATCGCCACCCGCCTGCCCGATTTCCTGCGCCCCTCGCTGACCGCGCGCGACATCGCCGCCGCGAGTTCCATCCCTTCCCGCCCCCGCACAGCCTTCAGTGAGATCGCGCGCATCGTGGAGGCAGCGCTGTTTGCCCGCCGTCCGGTCGGCGCCGAGGGCTGGCAGCAGGCGCGCACTGCTTATGAGCGCTTCGCCTTCCGGGATGCCTGGGCATGAGCGCGGAGGCAGCCGAGGCAACGCAAGAACCATTCAGCCGCAGGACGTTGTTCTGGGGCATCTTTGCCAGCTTGCTGGCGGCCGCCGGATTCTTTCTCCTCTCGACCTACGCTCCGGATTTCCGCCAGCCCGAAGGCGGCGGCACGCCGCTCTCCAAGGGCGGCACCGGCTATGCCGGGCTTGTCGAGTGGCTGAAACTCACCAACCGGCAGGCGCCGCCCATGGCGCGCGGCGAGAAGGATCTGGAATCCCCTCTGGCGTCCACCTTCCTGTTGATCGTCACCATCGCGCCGGAAAGCGACCCAGCGGCGCTTCAGCGCGTCATCAAGCTGCGCTCGGGCAAGGACACGCTGTTCGTGCTGCCGAAATGGCAGACCATGCCGTTGCTGGGCCATGAAGGCTGGGAGACGAAGGTCGAGCGGTTGCCAAATACCGTCGTCAACGACTGGCTCGGTCGCCTCGCCAAGGCGAAGCTCGGCGAAGGCAAGCCGCCGGTCGATAAGATCGATGTCGAAGGGCGCAAGATCGCCGTGCCCGACGAGCTGCAGTGGGTGGCCGACGCTCACCCGCTGATCGCAGCGGGTGATCGTAAGGCTGTTCTTACCGAGCTCGACAACGAGCCGTTCTACATCCTGACCGATCCCGATCTCATCAACAACGCGGCGCTGAAGGATCCGCAAAAGGCGGCCGCGGCGCTCGACATGATTGCCATGCTGGAGCCCGCCAAGGGCGCGGTGATGTTCGACCTGACACTGCACGGCATCGGCCAGAATTACGATCTCGCCAAGCTCCTGGTCGAGCCGCCCTTCCTGGCGCTGACGCTGTCGGTGCTGACAGCGGCCGCACTTGCCTTCCTGCATGGCCTCGGCCGGTTCGGCCCACCTCGCGCAGAGGGGCGCGCCATCGCCTTCGGCAAGCGGGCGCTGGTCGACACCACGGCGATGCTCTTGAAGCGCGCCGGGCGGATCGAGGGCCTCGGTAATCGCTACGCGGCGCTGATGCGCCAGCGCGCCGCCGCATTGCTTGGCGCTCCGCATGGGCTGCAGGGCGAGGCGCTCGACCGTTGGCTGGATTCCCGCGACAGACAAGAAGCGCAAAGCTTCACCACGCGGTTCAAGGCTGCAAACGATTCCAACACATTGGCCGGAATGCATGAAGCAGCGGAAGAGCTGCATGACTGGACGGCAAGGAGGCTCGGTGAACGTCGATGAAGTGAAGGCCCTGGCAGGCGCGATCAGGGAAGAAGTGGCGAAAGCGATCACCGGTCAACGCGACACGATCGATCTGATGCTGACGGCGCTGTTCGCCGGCGGGCACATATTGCTCGAAGGCCCGCCGGGCACCGCCAAGACCATGACCGCGCGCTGCTTCGCGCAGGCGCTCGGCGTAGCCTATGGGCGTATCCAGTTCACGCCCGACCTGATGCCCGGCGACATCGTCGGCGCCAACATCTACAATTTCCAGACCGGGCAGTTCACGCTGACGCGCGGCCCGATCTTCTGCGACGTCCTGCTGGCCGACGAGATCAACCGCACACCGCCGAAGACGCAGGCAGCCCTTCTGGAAGCCATGCAGGAACACGCGGTCACCTTCGACGGCACCACCCATTCGCTGGGCAAGAACTTCATGGTGGTGGCGACGCAGAACCCGATCGAGCATCAGGGCGTCTATCCACTCCCTGAGGCACAGCTCGATCGTTTCCTGTTCAAGCACCGGGTGAGCTATCCGGACGCGCAGGAAGAGCGCGCCATCATCGTCCACCACGGCGGCGGCTCGGACTCGCACAATATCGAGCAGTACGGCATCAAGGCGCGAACCGGCCGCGCCACACTCGAGGCGGCGCTCGCCACGGTGGGCGACGTCACGCTGGTCGACGACGTCGTCGGCTATATCGCGGCGCTGGTGCGCGGCACGCGCGAGAGCCCGGACCTGGAGGTGGGTGCCAGTCCCCGCGCGGGTGCCATGCTGGCGCGGGCCGCGCGCGCCCGGGCGGCGCTCGACGGCCGCAACTATGTCATCCCCGACGACGTCAAGGCGCTCGCCGTGCCGGCGCTGCGCCACCGCGTCATCCTTTCACCGGCGGCGCAGATCGACGGACGTCTGGTGGAGCAAATCGTTTCCGACCTCGTCGACCAGACGGAAGCGCCGCGTTGATCTATCCAAGCGGCAGAGCGGTCTGGGCAGCAGCGGCGGGGGCGATTCCTGCCTTCCTGATCGCGCTCGCGCTGCCGCATGTCTGGTATCTCGGCCTCTTATGGATTTGCGTGCTGCTCGCCTTCCTGGCGGTCGACGCGGCGGCCGGGCGCGGACGCGCCTCGCTCAGCGCCACGCTGACCGCGCCGCCTCATGTCGGCGTCGGCGGGCGTTTCACGCTTCATGTCGCGGCCGGTCTCGGCGCAAGGACGCGCCGCTTGCAGGCGCGCGTCGGGCACGACCAGCGGCTGGCGCCGGTCAACGGCACGGGCGGCGCGCTGCCCGCGAATGGCGGCACGCTCGACATCGAGTTCGACGCCGTCCGGCGCGGCATCGCCAGCTTCGATCGGCTGTGGCTGCGCTGGCAAGGGCCGTTCGGTCTGATCTGGAACCAGGTCGTGCTGCCGGTGGACCGCAAGGTAGCGGTGCTGCCCGATGTCAGCCGTGCGCGCGACGAGGCGATCACGCTGCTGCAGCGCTCCGCACTTGCCGACGGCCATGCGCAGAAGCGGGCCGGCCAGGGACGCGAGTTCGAGGCGCTGAAGGACTATCAGCCAGGCATGGGCCGGCGCATGATCGACTGGAAGCGCAGCGCCCGCCACGGGAAACTTTTGGCGCGCGAGTTCCGGATCGAAGAGAACAACAACATCGTTTTAGCCATCGACAGCGGCCGCCTGATGTGCGAGCCGGTCGACGGCGTGCCGAAGGTGGACCGCGCGGTGACGGCGGCACTTCTGTCCGCCTTCATCGCGCTGAAGGGCGGCGACCTCGTCAGCCTGTTCTCCTTCGACGCCCGACCGCGCGTCTCCAGCGGCGCCGTGCGCGGCTCGCCGAGCTTCACCATGATCCAGAAGCGGGCGGCCGAGATCGATTACTCGACCGAGGAGACCAATTTCACGCTCGCGCTGACGACGCTTGCCGCGAAGCTCGATCGGCGCTCGCTGGTCATCATCTTCACCGATTTCGTCGACCCGATCAGTGCCGCACTGATGCTGCGCACCGTCGGCCGGCTGACCGAGCGGCATCTGGTGCTGTTCATGCTGATGAAGGACGTCGAACTGGAGACGCTGGCCGACATGGCGCCGGCGACGCCGGAGGATGTGGCCCGCGCGGTGACCGCCGGCGACCTGCTGAAACAGCGGCAAGTGGTGATCGGCAGGCTGAGGCTGCTCGGCGCACATGTCATCGAGGCCGACCACCAGCGGCTCGGCCCGGCGCTGGTCGAGCGCTATATCCAGATCAAGGAGGAAAACCTCTTATGACGCTGCCCGCCGGCACCGATGCGGTCCGCCAGTCGCTGGCAAGCTTCCGCCAGGAGCGAGAGGCCGACTGGAGAGCGTTCGAGGCGCTGCTTGGCCGCGTCGAGAAGCGGGCGCCGCGCGCGCTGTCGGAGGACGAGTTGCTGTCGCTGCCCCTCCTCTATCGCTCGGCGCTGTCCTCGCTCTCGGTGGCGCGCGCGACCTCGCTCGACAGCGCGCTGATCGCCTATCTCGAAGCGCTCTGCCTGCGCGGCTATTTCTATCTCTACGGCGCGCGGCGCTCCTTGAGAACGCGCGTCGGCGACTTCTTCCTGCGCGATTGGCCGGCAGCGATCCGCGACCTCTGGCGCGAAGTCTGGACGTCGGTCGCCCTCACGGTGATCGGCGCCATTGCTGGCTACTGGCTGGTCGCGTCAGACAAGCGCTGGTACGACGCCATCATCGCGCCGAGCCTGGCCGGCGGGCGCAATCCCGATTCCTCGGCCGAGATGTTGCGCAGCGTGCTTTACGGCGATGGCGGCGGCCATTTCCTCTCCGGGTTCGCCGCCTATCTCTTCACGCACAACACACAGGTGTCGATCCTGGCCTTCGCACTCGGCTTCGCCTTCGCGGTGCCGAGCGTGCTGATCATCCTGATGAATGGCTGCATGCTGGGCGCGCTGTTCCAGGTCTATGCCGCCAAGGGGCTCGGCTTCGCACTCGGCGGGTGGCTGTCGATCCACGGCACGACGGAGCTCTTCGCGATCGCGATTGCGGGTGCGGCCGGCATGCGCATCGGCACCAGCATCGCCTTTCCGGGCGAGCTGACCCGCATGGCCGCGGCAGCCCAAGCCGGACGCGTGGCGGCGACCGCCATGGTCGGCGTGCTGGTGATGCTGCTGTTTGCCGGCCTGCTCGAAGGCATCGGCCGGCAGACGATCACCAGCGACGTCGCCCGCTACTCCATCGGCGGCGGCATGCTGACGCTGTGGATCTGCTATTTCTACCTGTTCAGGGTAACGCGACATGGCAACGGCTAGGAACCCGGCCGCGCTCGTGCGTCCACTGATCACGCCGGAGGGCGTGGATCTGCGCGTGAAGCTGGCGGATGCCGGCACGCGGGCTTCCGGATTCCTGCTCGACGTGGTGATCATCGTCGTCGCCGCGGTCGTGGTCAGCCTTGTCGCGATCTTCGGGCTGGGCGGGCTCGGCGCGCAGGAAGCGGAACCGCTCTTCATCGTCTGGATCATCTTCATCTTCCTGCTGCGCAACGTCTATTTCATCGCCTTCGAGGCAGGCCGGCGGGCGGCGACGCCCGGCAAGCGCATGGTTGGCGTCCGGGTCGCCTCGCGCAGCGGCGCCGGTCTCACTCTGGACCAGGTGATCGCGCGCAACCTGATGCGCGAGATCGAGGTTTTCCTGCCGCTGTCGATCCTCGCCGCGCGCGGCGGCGCCGGCGTCGCCGACACGCTGTCGACGATCTTCGGCCTGGTTTGGGCGCTGCTCTTCTCGCTGTTTCCGCTCTTCAACCGCGACCGGTTGCGGATCGGCGACCTGCTCGCCGGCACCTGGGTGGTCGAGGCGCCGAAAGTGGCGCTGCTCGAGGATCTGTCGCTGCGCAAGGATCCGGTCGCGGCCCGCTTCCAGTTCAGCGCCGCGCAGCTCGACGCCTACGGGATCGCCGAACTGCACAAGCTGGAAGAGGTGCTGCGCCGTGACGACTATTTCGCGATGAAGGCGGTGGCGGAAACGATCGGGCGCAAGATCGGCGCCAAGATCGACCCGGTCGATTCAAAAGCCTTCCTCACCGCCTACTACGGCGAGCTACGCGCGCATCTGGAACGCAAGCTGCTGCTCGGGAACCGGAAGGCGGATAAGTACGCGCGATAGGCGCACATTTCTTGCTACAAACTACGACACCAGAAATAAAAACAGGCATATTAAGCTAATGCCCATTATTTGCATAAATCGGACTATCAATGCCTTGCTTTCATTAAATTTTTCTCTTAATCCTTTTTCATGTTCGTTGTATCTTCTATATCCATAGAACATGGCGAATGACATTATGGAAAGAAAAATTCCTCTAATCACATGATCATTTGTAAAGTTATTTTTTCCGTATATAACTATCCATCCGCCAATTCCGTTAATAACCAATGTTGAAACCAAAAATACAGATAGCATCGAAAGGATATATGCCATCTTTAACGTCTTTTGGATGGCGCTTTGTTTATTCATCATTGAACGCCAATTGTCCGCCGGCTGACTCTCGGCAGCCCAACCTCCCGCTGATGCCACAGGCCCGTTTCCAGCTAGCGCAGGGGCCCTCGCCTATCCCACCCACTTCTCGTAATCCGACACCAAGAGGTGCACCGGCGCCACATCCTCCTCGATATTGGAGAAGCGGCCGATCGGCTCGCGGAAGACGTTGTCGGTGAGGTCGTCATTGACGGTCGAGACCTCGCCGATGAGCACGTCCTTGCCCTCGGCCCAGAACGCGTGCCAGACGCCGGGCAGCAGCGTGACGCTCTGGCCTGGATCGAGCTTCAACAGCCCGCCGGCTGGCAATCTGTGGATGGTGCCGTCGACCGGCACCGAGACTTCGGCCTTCGGATCGATGCCGCCATCGCGGTCGTGCATGAACAGTTCCAGCACCAGTTTGCCGCCGCCGCGGTTGATGATGTCCTCGGCCTTGATGTTGTGTCGGTGCATCGGCGACAGCTGGTCCTTGCGCGAGATCATGATTTTTTCGGCATAGAGCATGCCCATGCCGAGCTTCATGTCCTCGTAGCGGCCGTTGCGGACGGTGAATAGGAACAGGCCAAGCTCATCGAACTTCTCCTGGCCGTAATCGGTGATATCCCAGCCGAGACGCGAGCTGAAAATGGCCGAGGAGTCCGCCTTGTGCGCCTTCATCTCTTCCGGGCTCCAATAGGCGAAGGGCGGCATGATGTAGCCGAACGAGCGGATGAAGGCGTCGGCGTCGCGGATGATGTCGTTGATGGTCGAGCGTTTCATGATCCTGTTCCTCCCGGCGCTGCCTGCTGAAATCTGCCCTTCCGCATAGCCCAATGCAGGTCCGCTGTCGACGCAAACTGGCGGTTCTGGCCTCGTGACATCCGGCCGGATCGAGCCCATAAACCCAACCGATCTTTTGATTACGCATGTCTTTGTCCCGAAACCGGTTCCCACTTTCGGGAGACATGCTTTTGAACGGTGATTTTCATGCCAAGCATAGACGACCTCGATACGCCCGCGATCCTTATTGATGCCGCCCGCGCGGAAGCCAATATCGAAAAAGCGCAGGCGCATGCCGACGCGCATGGGCTGAAGCTCAGGCCGCACATCAAGACGCACAAGCTGCCTTACTGGGCAAAGAAGCAGGTCGCGGCCGGCGCCGTCGGCATCACCTGCCAGAAGATCGGCGAGGCCGAGGTGATGGCCGATGCCGGGCTGACCGACATTTTTCTGCCTTACAACATCCTTGGCCGCGCCAAGCTAGAACGGCTGAAGGCGCTGCACGGCCGCGTCACGCTCTCGGTGACGGCGGACAGCCATGAAACGCTGGAAGGACTTGCCGCGACCTTCACCGATACCGGCCACCCGCTGTCCGTATTGGTCGAGTGCGACACCGGCATGGGCCGTTGCGGCGTGCAGAGTCCGGCCGAGGCGGTTGCGCTGGCGAAAGTGATCGACCAGGCCAAGGGCCTCACCTTCGGCGGGCTGATGACCTATCCAGCCGCGGGTCGCGCCGCTGAGGCCGAGGCTTGGCTCAGAAGCGCGCGCGAGACGCTCGCCGCGGACGGGCTTGAATGCGCACGCATCTCCAGCGGCGGCACGCCGGACATGTGGCGTTCGGGCGAGGACAGCGTCGTCACCGAATACCGGCCTGGCACCTACATCTATCTCGACCGCTACCAGGTCGCCAAAGGCGTCGGCACACTCGACGATTGCGCGCTGACGGTGCTCGCCACCGTGGTCAGCCATCCGACGCCGACCCGCGCCATTCTCGACAGCGGCAGCAAGGCGCTTTCGTCCGATACGCTGGGGCTGCCCGATTTCGGCGAGTTGCTCGGCATGCCCGGCGCCCGCGTCACCGACTTGAGCGAAGAACACGGCAACGTCACGCTTTCCGATGGCGCCGGCTTGCGCATCGGCGAGCGCGTGCGCGTCGTGCCCGACCATTGCTGCGTGGTGACGAACTTGTTCGATCAGGTGCATCTGATCGATGGCGACAAGGTGCTGGAAACGCTGCCGGTCGCGGCGCGCGGACGGATGGGGTGACGGCTACTGCCGCTCCGCCTGCCTTGCCGCCACCCTACGCATGGCAATCACCCGGCGGCGGAAGATTTCCGTGCGTATCGCCATCAAGTGCAGCGCGAAGAACAGCACGGTGAAGCCGAGCGCCATGACGGCGAGCGGCCACAGCATCGAGGGATCGATCGTCGGGCCGCCGAGCCGGAAGACGGAGGCCGGCTGGTGCAGCGTGTTCCACCAGTCGACCGAGAATTTGATGATTGGAATGTTGATGAAGCCGACCAGGGTGATGATGGCGGCGGCCCAGGCGGCGCGGCCGGCATCATCCAGCGCGCGCGTCAGCGCGATGATGCCGAGATACATCAGGAAGAGCACGAAGACCGAGGTCAGCCGCGCGTCCCACACCCACCAGGTGCCCCACATCGGCTTGCCCCAAATGGAGCCCGTGATCAGCGCAAGTGCTGTAAAGGTGGCGCCGATCGGGGCGGCCGATTTCAGCGCCACATCGGCCAGCGGATGGCGCCACACCAGCGTGCCGAGCGCCGAGATCGCCATGATCGTGTAGCACATCATGGCGAGCCAGGCGAAAGGCACGTGGATATACATGATGCGCACCGTGATGCCCTGCTGGAAATCCTCCGGCGCGGTGAAGCTCATGTAGAGGCCGACGGCGAGCAGGACCGCGGCAATCGCCGCCAGCCATGGAACGACCCTGTCGGCCAATCCGACGAAGCGTGTCGGATTGGCGAGATCGGTCCAGCCGGCGAGACGTGAGGTGGTGTCGCTCATGCTGCCTTACATAAACCGGCTGTGCATTTGCGGCAATCGAGTGGTGTGTCGCAGGCGCCTTACGCCGCTTCGTTCACCGGGCGGCTGAGGCGGCGGACTTCCTCGTCGTTGAGCAGGCCGCCGGCGCGCAGCAGGCTGGCGAAGCGGCCGTTGCGCAGCGACAGATCGGTGAAGCCGCCGAATTCGACCACCTGGCCCTTGTCCATGAAGACCACCAGATCGGCGTCGCGCACGGTGGTCAGGCGGTGGGCGATGATGAAGGTGGTGCGGTCGCGGCGCAGCTCGTCGATCGCTTCCTTGACCCGGTCCTCGGTCTCGACGTCGAGCGCGCTGGTCGCCTCGTCGAGCACCAGGATCGGTGCATCCTTCAGCACGGCGCGGGCGATGGCGATGCGCTGGCGCTCGCCGCCCGACAGCTGGCCGCCGCGCTCGCCGACGACGGTGTCGTAGCCGCCGCTCTTCGACAGGATGAAGTCCTGCGCTGCGGCAGCGTCCGCGGCGGCGTGGATCTCGTCATTGCTCGCGTCGGCGCGTCCGACACGGATGTTGTCCTCGATCGAGCGATTGAGCAGGCCGGCGTCCTGGAAGACGGTGGCGATCGAATGGCGCAGGGACTTGCGGGTCACCGTGCGGGTGTCGATACCGTCGATCAGGATGCGGCCACTGGCCGGCGTGAAGACGCGCTGCAAGAGGTTGATGAGCGTCGTCTTGCCGGCGCCGGTCGGGCCGACGATGGCGACCGTCTTGCCGGCCGGCACTTCGAACGACACGTCGTCGATGCCGTGGCCGGAGTTGGCGAACTCGAAGCTGACATTCTCGAACCGGACATGGCCGGTGACGTTGGTGAGCTCGCGCAGGCCATCGGGCTCGGCAGCGTCGGCGGCCGAGTCCTCGAGACGGTAGAAGTCCTCGAGCTTGGCGCGTGCCTCGGAGATCTGGTTGGCGAAGGCCGACATCTGGTCGAGGCGGGCGATCAGCAGCGTGGCGAAGCCGGTGAAGGCGATCACGTCGCCGACGCGCAGCTGGCCGTTGGTGACGAGATAGGCGCCGATCAACAGAACGATCATCATCGAGATGGTCGAGGACAGCCGGTGCAGCGCATTGGCGATCGCCCACCAGTCTAGCACAGGGTTCTGCGCGTCGAGCAGGTTCTTGACGTAGCGCCTCAGCGTCGCGGTCTCATGGCCGATGCGGTTGTAGCTCTGCAGCACGGCGACGTTGCTGACGGAGTCGGTCACATGGGCAAACACGGTGTGGTAGTGGCGCTCGACAGCCGCCTGCCCCGCCTTGGTGCGGCGCATGACGAGCCGGCCGATGCCGAGATAGAGCGCGCCGAGCCCGATCAGCACCATCGACATGCGGACGTCCATGGAGAGCGCGGTCGGGATCAGCAGCGCCAGTGCGACGGCTGTCGACAGGTGCTGGCGCATGAATTCGAGCCAGAGGCTGAACAGCGTCTCGACGGCGCGCAGCAGCGTGTGCAGCGAATTGGAGGTGCCGCGCTGGTGATGCCAGGCAAGCGGCATGGTGATGACGCGCTCGAAGGATTCGCAGAGCACTTCCGAGCGGCGGGCATGGGCGAAGCGGTCGGCGCCGCGCGCCACCAGCACAAAGGCGGTAATGTTGAAGACGCCAAGCGCGGCCCAGATAGCGAGCGTGCCGAAAACCGAACCGTGGTTCGAGATGGCATCGATCACCCGGCCGAACAGGATCGGCTCGACGATTGCGACCATGGCGAGCGCCACGTTGGCGCCGCAGATCAGCGCAACGCGCTTCTTGTCAGCCGCCAGATAACCCAGTGCTCGCCAGTAGATTTGCAGAAGTGACACTTCAGCTACTCCGCCAAACTCTTGTTTGTGTTCAATTCCGGAATTGTGCACCGCAGCATTTTTGACACGTACCGGTTAACGCGTCGCAAAACAATGCCCGTCTATCGCTTCCGTTCCCACTTAGCGAACAAAAGATGACGACGGTGCGAAATCTGACGTGATCACCTAACGGTTTGAGATAAAAGGTGAAATGTCAGCCTTGCGGCAAAATAATGGCAGCTGCTTCGCGCTGCCACATTTTTAATCACAAGGCGCTCGCTTAGCCGAAGCTAAAGAGCGTGGAGACGTTGCCCGGCATCATTGCCAAGTAAAACGCCAAGCCTGGCCGCGCATCCCGGAGGACGCGCGGCCTATAAGACAAACCTTTGATTTTACGCAGGTATCTTGACGACGACCTCGGTTTTCTCACCGGCCTTCGGCTCGAAAGACCCCGATTTTGTCTTCGAGCCATTGACTTCGAGCGCGATCGACTTGGTCTTTTTGTCGCGGATTACGCGAACCTTGATCTCGCCGTCGAACATTTTGAGCGTGGCGGCGTAGCCGTCCCAGTGACCGGGCAGCTTCGGTCTAAACGTGATCTGCTTGCCGCGCCGCTCGATGCCCAGAATTCCCTCGACCGCCGCTCGATATAGCCACCCGGCGGAACCGGTGTACCAGGTCCAGCCGCCGCGGCCACCCTTTCCTTCGCCGGCGTAGATGTCGGCCGCCACCACGTAAGGCTCGACGCGGTAGTGCTCGGCAGACGCCTCGTCCGAGGCGTGGTTGACCGGGTTCAGCATCGACAAGCAGCGATAGGCCTCGTCGACGCGTCCCATCTCTGCCAGCGCGATGACGAACCATGTGGCGGCATGCGTATACTGGCCGCCATTCTCGCGCACGCCCGGTGGGTAGCTCTTGATGTAGCCGGGATCTTTCTGGCTGTTCGAGAAGGGCGGCGTGAACAGCTTGACGATCTTGAGCTCGTCGTCGACCAGCATCCTGGTCGCCTGTTCCATCGCCGTGGTCGAGCGGGCCGGATCACCCTCGCCCGACAGCACGCTCCACGATTGGGCGATGGAGTCGATCTTGCACTCATCCGAACTCTTCGAGCCGAGCGGTGTGCCGTCGTCGAAGCTGCCGCGCCGGTACCACTGGCCGTCCCAGGCCGTGCTCTCCAGCGCCCGCTTCAGCAGGTCCGCGTGCTTGGTCCAGGCCTGCGCCCGCTTGTTGTCGCCCTGTCCCTTGGCGACGGGAGCGAAGTCGCCCAGCGTCTTCAGAAGGAACCAGCCCAGCCAGACGCTCTCGCCCTTGCCGCCCTCGCCGACACGGTTCATGCCGTCGTTCCAGTCGCCGCCCAGGATCAGCGGCAGGCCGGCCGGGCTGCTGCGCTTGATGGCGAGATCGAGCGCCCGCGCGCAGTGGTCGTAAAGCGAGGCGGTGGTCTTGGTGATCTCGGGCGTGAAGAAGGCGTCGTGCTCGCCCTCACCGAGCTCCTGCCCGTCGATGAAGGGTATCTGCTCCTTGAGGATCGCGGCATCGCCCGTCACCTCGATGTAGCGGGCGGTGGCGTGCGCCAGCCAAACCACGTCGTCCGAGATCATGGTGCGCACGCCGGCATCGGTGCGCGGCAGCCACCAGTGCTGCACGTCGCCTTCCGGGAACTGCCGGCGAGCGGCGTTGAGGATCTGGTCGCGCGCAAGCTTCGGATCGTGCGCCAGCAAGGCCAGCGTGTCCTGCAGCTGGTCGCGGAAGCCGAAAGCACCGCTCGCCTGGTAGAAGGCCGAGCGCGCGCGGATGCGGCAGGCCAGGCTCTGGTAGGGCAGCCAGTGGTTGACCATGGCGTTGAGGGCCGTGTCCGGCGTCTCGACCTGGATGGTGTCGAGGAAGCCGCGCCAGACGTGCTCGTTATCGGCCAGACGCTGGTCGAAATCCTTATCCCTGTGGGTCTGCACCAGGGCGCTCGCCTCGGCGACCGTGGCGGCGTCGCCGAGCAGCCATATCAGCGTCACGTCGCCGCCGGCTGGGATGTCGATGTCGCTGGCGATCACCGCGCAGGGATCGTCGCCAGCCTCGACGCGGCCGGACAAGGCAGCCCCGCCAAGCACGGCCTGCGGATATTCGGTCGTGCCGTGCCTGCCGATGAACTCTGTGCGGTCGGCGGTCACCGAATGGACGGGCGCCGCCGCGGCGAGGAAAGCCACCCGTTCGCCGAAGTCGAGACCATAGGGGTTCTGCGCCAGCATGGCGCCGGTCGCGGCGTCCCAAGTCGGCACGATGGTCGCCGCCGTGCGCGAGCGATGGCCGCCGAGCACCCACTCGGCATAGGCATAGACGCGCAGCCTTGCCGGCGCCGAGCCGGTGTTCTGGATGCGAAGCCGGGTGATCTTGACCGGATCCACCGGGTCCACCACCTGCGTCAGGTCCATGGACAGCGCCCCGCGCTTCGAGCGGAAGGTCGAGAACCCCTGCCCATGCCAGGTCTCGTAGGTCATCGAGGGATCGCGCACCACCGCGGCCATCGGCGAGAACGCCTTGCCGCTCAGATGGTCGTAGATATAGAAGCCCTCGCCCGGCCGGTTTGACACCGGATCGTTCGACCACGGCGTCAGCTGGTAGTCGCGGCTGTTGCGGCTCCAGGTGAAGCCGGCGCCTTCGGCCGAGATGTGGAAGCCGAAGGACGCGTTGGAGATGACGTTGATCCAAGGCTGAGGTGTCGTGCGGCGCCCGGTCAGCCGCGTCACGTAATGGCGGCCGTCGCCGTCGAAGCCGCCGAAGCCATTCCAAAGGCCGAGGCCGGTGCCGTCGGCGGCGATATCGGCCCCTCCCCGGCTTGCCGGCGTCGGCTCAGGCAATGCCGACGACGGCTGGCGGGTCGGAATGCCTTCCGCCTGCAGCAAGACGTCACGGGCCTGCAATGCCGCCGTCTCGGCCCGCTCGAGCTGGTCGAATATGGTGCCGTTGCGGGTATGGAGCGCGACGCGCGCGACCGACAGCAAGGTCTTGTAGGTGGGCTCGTCCATGAGGTCGCGGCGCACGGCGAAGATGTGCTGGCGAGGCCCAAGCTCGCGGCCACGCAGGCGGCTGTTCTCGCACAGCGTTTCCACCGCGCGCTGCAGGTCCTGCACGTAGGAGGATGCCTGCTCGTTGACGACGACGAAGTCGATCATCATGCCGCGGGCACGCATATATTCCTGGAAGCGCAGCGCCTGGGCGACGATCTCGAGATCGGCGACATCGCCGATGCGCACGAGGAAGATCGGGAAATCGCCGGAGATGCTGGTCGGCCAGAGGCTCGACTGGCGGCCGAGGCCCGAGGCGATGGATTCGGCCGGCAGGCGCAGGAACGGATCGGGGTAGATCAGATAGCGCGCCAGCTTCTGCACATTGGCGGCATCGGTCAGGCTGAGGCCGAGATGGCGCGTCTGCACCTGGCTGCGCGTCCAGGCGAGCATCGCCTGGCGTGCGAAGCTTTCCTGGTGGTCGAGGCGGCCGATCGCCTCGTCGAGCTCGCCGCGGTTGGCGCCGACGACGGTCCAGAAGGTGAGCGAGATCTTCTTGTTGGCCGGCACGCGCACCTGGCGGCGGAGCGCCGCCACCGGGTCGAGCGTGAAGCCCTGGTTGCCGGAGAGCCGGGCGCCGGGATCGAAGGCGGCAGCGTCGGCGATGGTGCGGCCACGGCCGATGAAGGCACGCCGGTCGGTCTCGGCCTCCGCATCACGCGAGGGCCCCGACGGATCGGTGACGAAGTGCACCATGGTGAGGTCGGGCTCGTTCTTGTCACGCTTGCGCCTTGTGGCGAAGATGGCGCCGTTGTTCGCCGCGATCTCGGTCTCGACAAACATCTTCGAGAACGCCGGATGGGCGTTGTCCGATGCCTCGTTGCCCAGCACCAGCTCGGCGAAGGAGGTCACCTCGATATGCCGGTCTGTGGCCCCGTCATTGTAGAGCGTGATGCGACGGCCCTCGCCATTGCCTTCGGAAATGACGATGCATTCGACCTCTGAACGCAGCGAGCCGACCGACTTGGTGAAGCTCGCCTTGTCGTCGGCAAACAGCGTCTGCACGCGCTCGTTCTCGGCGCGCTTCGGCTCGGCGGTCGCCGACCACCAGTCGCCAGTCGCGGTGTCGCGCAGGAAGATGTAGGAGCCCAGGCGATCTTCGCTCGGGTCCGGCTGCCAGCGGGTGACGGCAAGCTCGCCGAAGCGGCTGTAGCCGGAGCCGGTGGCGGTGACCATGACCGAGTAACGGCCGTTCGACATGACATTGGTCGCGCGCAGCGCCTTGATCGGGTCGAGGATGATGCGGCTGTCCGGGCTCTCGGTCTCGGTCTCGTCCTTGGAGCGCTCGTCGGCCTCGGTCCTGACGGTAGCGGCCGGAATGTCGCGCGGCGCCTTCTCTTGCAGCAAGAGTTCCGCCGACTCGATCACCGGATCGCTGTGGAAACGCTCGCGCAGCCGGCCCTCGAAGATGGCGTCCGCCACGGCGGCGATCGACATGCCGGAATGGTGCGCCATGTAGTTCTGGACGACGGCATGGTCGGTGCCATCCGGCACGCGCTGCGGCGTGAAATCGACCGCGTCGTAATAGCCGTGGCGGCCGAGCGCGCCGATCGAGCGCAGCCGCAACAGATTCTGCACCGCCTCGCGCGGATTGAACTGCGCCGCCAGGATGGTGGCGTAAGGCGCGATCACCGTGTTCTGGCCGAGGCCGCGTTTCAGGCCGAGGCCGGGCACGCCGAAATTGGTGTACTGGTAGGTGAGCTCGCGGTCGCGGGCATTGTAGGCCGCTTCCGAAATGCCCCAGGGCACGTTCTTCGAGCGCGCATACTGGATCTGGCGCTTGATGATGAGCTTGCTGGTCTGGTTGAGGATCGAGCCCTGCGGCTCCTTCATCACCAGCGGCGGCATCAGATACTCGAACATCGAGCCCGACCAGGACATCAACGAGCCCTTGAAGCCGATCTCGACGATCGGCCGGCCGAGCCGGAACCAGTGCTCCGTCGGCAGGTCGCCCTTGGCGATGGCGAACAGGCTGGTCAGCCGCGCTTCGGAAGCGAGCAGGTCGTAGCAGCTCTCGTCGAGCTGGTGCTCCTCGACGCGGTAGCCGATCGACAGGAGCTTGCGCTCCTGCCGCATCAGGAACGAGAAATCCATCTCGAAGGCATAGCGGCGGCAGCGCCCGCGCAGCGCGAGCAGCTTGGTGCGGAGCGCCGTGACTGCGCTTTCGTCATTGTGCGAATCATGCACATGCGCCTCGCAGGTCGCCTCCAGCCTTGCGGCCCAGTCGGCGATGACGTCGCTCTTCGGCGATGCCGCCTCGACGTGAATGGCGGTGGCGAGCTTGCGTATCTCGCCGGCCAGCACCGCGAGGTTGATGGTGCGGATCGAGGCCATCTCGGGCTGCGCCTTGATGGTCATCACCGCCCGGCGCATGCCGTCGAGGCGGTCGGCGAGCCGCTGGCGCAGCGGCCTCAACTGCCGGCGGTCGTCGGGCAGTTCCTCCAGGCTCTCGTCGAGGATGGTGACGGTGTCGAGGATGCCCTCGAAATCGCCCTGCAGGTGGACGGAAGGCGCTTCGGCCCATTCGGCGCAGGCCGCGGCCACCGCGACCAGATGGCCGGCAAGGTTGCCGCTGTCGACCGCCGAGATATAGAGCGGATAGAGCGGCTTCAGCGTCGTGGTGTCGTACCAGTTGAAAAGGTGCCCGCGATCGCGCGGCATGTTCTCGATGGTCGTCATCGTGGCGTCGATGCGGGTAATGGCATCCGACAGGCTGATCCAGCCGAAATCGCGCGCCGACACCACCGAGAGCAGGTAGACGCCAATATTGGTCGGCGAGGTGCGCGGTGCCACCACCGGCGCCGGGCTTTCCTGGAAATTGTCGGGCGGCAGATGGTGATGCTCGGCCGTCACGAAGGTCTCGAAATAATGCCAGGTGCGCCGCGCCACGGTGCGCAGCGCATGGATGTCGGACGCCGAAATGCGCAGCCTGTCCTCGGTTTCGGCCGAGCGGCTGATCCAGCAGGCGACCGCGGGCGAGCCGATCCAGAAAATCGCGAAGAAGAAGGCGACAAACGCGCCGGTGGAATCGGCGAGCACCGGAATGGCGAGGCCGACGGCGCCGATGATCACGGCGCCATACATCATGCTGTAATAGGCGCCGAGATCGCTGCCGCCGCTCTTGTGCGCCTGCGAGGCGGTGCGCCACTCCAGAAGGTTCTGGCGGCTGACGAAGAGCCGGTAAAGCGTGCGGATGATGGCGTCGCCCATCATCCAGGCGAGATGCGCCATCAGCAGCACCTTCAGTGCCACCAGCGCGGTGCCGAACACCGTGTCGCGGGCAAGCGCCGAGAAATGGCCGCGCGGCGTCTGGTCGCCGCTCTTCGGCAGGATGCCGTTGACGATGTCGAAAGTGGGCGCCATGAACAAGCTGAGGATCATCAGCGCCTGCCACTGCGCAGCCTGCGTGAAGGGCAGCAACGTCCAGCCGGCGATACAGGCCATCACCCAGAAGATCGGGGTCAGCGAGCGGCGGAGGTTATCGACCATCTTCCAGCGCGACAGCGCCGGAACGCCCGAGCGCGGGTCGAACATGAAGCCGAGCAATTGCCAGTCGCCGCGCGCCCAGCGGTGGTGGCGCGAGGCGTCGACCGAGTAGCGGGTCGGATAGTCCTCGACCAGCTCGACGTCGGTGACCAATGCCGCGCGCGCGAGGGCGCCTTCGAGCAGATCGTGGCTGAGAATGGTGTTTTCCTCGATGCGGTTCTTCAGCGCCGCCTCGAAGGCATCGACATGATAGAGACCCTTGCCGGTGAAGGAGCCGTCGCCGAAGACGTCCTGATAGACGTCGGAAACGGCGAAAACGTATGGGTCGAGGCCACGATTGGCCGAGAAGACGCGCTGGAAGAAAGAGGCATCGTCGCCGCTGGTGAGCGAGGCGGTGATGCGCGGCTGCAGGATGGTGTAGCCCGCGGTGACGACGCGCTTCGCGGGATCGAAATGCGGACGGTTCAGCGGATGCGCGAGCTTGCCGACAAGGCTCGAGACAGCGTCGCGCGTGGTGCGCGTGTCGGCGTCGAGCGTCATCACATAAGTGGTTTTTTCCGGCAGCGGCATGTCGAGCGGTAGGAAGGTGGTGTCGCTGTCGCCGCGCAGCAGGAGATTGAGCTCGTGCAGCTTGCCGCGCTTGCGTTCCCAGCCCATCCAGCAGCCCTGCGCCTGATTGTAGAGGCGGCGGCGATGCAGAAGGTAGAAGCGCGGGGCGCCTTCGGACGGGTAGCGGGCGTTCAGCCTGGCGATCTCGTCGCGGGCATATTGCAGGATCTCGATGTCGGCTGCGTCGATCTCGGTCTTGGAATCCGGCCAGTCGGACAACAGCGCGAAATGGATCTCTTCCGCGGTGTTGGCGAGATGATGCACCTCGATGTTGCGGATGTTTTCCTCGACGTCGTCGCGCGAGCCGATCAGCGAAGGCACCACGACCAGCGTGCGCGCTTCGGCGGGAATACCGTGCTTGTAGTCATAGCCGACGAGCCGCGTCGGCTTGAGGAAGAGAGCCACGACGGTGTTGAAGAAGGCCAATGCGCCCTCGCTCGCCGGCACCGCGAACAGCGCCAGCATCAGCGTGATGGACTCCGCCGAGAGACCGAGATTGGCAAGCGCCTTGCCGGACAGCACAAGCAGGAGCACCGTCAGCAGGAAGACGGGCACGACGATTCCCAGCCAGCCCGCAGCGGCGAAGGCGCGCTTGAATGTCACATTGATCGGCGGCCGATAGCCGATCGCCTGTTCCAGCTCAGGCCGGCGCGGTCCGACCAGGAAGAAGCCGACATCGGTATGCACCGTGGGGTCGGCGGTTTCCGGCACGCCGGACGCGTCGGTGACGCCCGGAACATGGCCGGCGAGCTCGATCGCCTTTTCGGCGACGCGGAATTCGGACAGGTCGGAGCGGCGCGCGAGCTGCTCGATCGCGGTGCGATACTGGTCGCGCGAGAAGAAATCGAGCGCGGCGAAATCGGTCTTCTCGCGCAGCAGCGTGTCGATGCGGCTGACGCCCTCGAACCAAACCGTCCAGTCGACGTCGTTGATGAGGCGCAGGCCGCGGATGATGTTGCCGGTGGTGACATTGCCGCTGGAGAGCGTCTGATGCTCGGAGATGATGATCTCCTCGGCATCGGAGCCGGTCTTCTCGAGCTCGCCCTCCAGCCATTCCAGGGCCCGGCCGGCATTCTGCGAGCCGTCGCGCAAGCGATAGAGGAGCTGGGTGGCGAAAGTCGTGTCCTGCGCATGCGCGGCGTACGTCGACAGGATCCTGGTTCGGTCGGCGTTGTCGTCGGTCGCCAGAACGCGGTCGGCGACCTCGTTGGCGATGTGGCGCATCTGACGCGTGCGCTCGACCCGCACGGCGATGCGGCGAAGGTTTTCGATCAGCACAAAACGCAGCAGCGACGGCAGCGCCCAGAGCTCGCCGATCTTCAGCGGCTCGACCGATTGAAAGCCCTCGACGATCGCCTTGAACATCGTCGCCGAGACCGCGCTGTCGGAGTGCTCGACATAGCTCCAGGCGACGACGAAGGCGCGCGGCAACACGGTCCCGTCGGCAAGCTTGAGCGTGGGCAACTGGCGGTAGAAACGGCGCGGCAGGTCGCGCTTGACCTGGAAGATGGTCTCCTCGACCAGATAATTGTTGTCGAGCAGCCACTGCGCCGCCGGCGTGATCGTCTCGCCCTTGGCCTGGGCGGCATTGGTCGAACGGTAGACTTCGAGAATCTTCTTGGCGCTGTCGCGGATGCGGGCCTGGAATTCGAACGGCGCGAACCCGAACAGGTCCCTGACTTCTCCTTTGGCAAGCGCGACGCCCAGCGCCCGCAGCCGGTCCTCAGGCAAGAAGTTGGAGCGTATCGGCGCTTCCGTCACGCTCGGGAAGCCGGCGCTCGTGAATTCGATCTTGGCGGGGTTCGTCTGAATGTTCATTGAATATTCCGTAAGGCGGGGCGCGATGCGGCGTCACCGCCACGGCAATGGCCCTAAAACCGGTTCAAATGCAATTGGTTGCATGTCAGGTCCGGTCGAAAGTTTTTTCGCGCTCCATGACAGGGGCGTCCCCTTTCGACAACTCAAGGGCGAACGCCCCTCGCTTCCCGCCCCGGTTTCGATCAGGGAAAGGATTCAGGCTTTTTCGTGGTGCATGCAAGTGGTCGGGCGATATTTCGCCCGCGTCGCGATCATGTTTGGCAACAGCCGTTAATCGTTGGCGGCGGTGGCGTGCAGACGGATCACAAAAAGCAGCCCTTGCCCTTCAGGCTGCAGCCGCAATTTCGGGCCGCTTCGGTCGCACAGAAGCGTATCGAGCGGACCGAGGCTCAAGACACTGTCGGCAAAGACTTTCACGCCGCCAACGGCCGGGAGAATGAGAGTTGTGCCGGCACTCTGCTCAATCCTCGTTTCGCCCGAGGGCGACAGACGCTCGACCGTGTGGGTCATGCGGCTCCGGCGGGTCATGACGTTGAGATCGGTGATCGGGCCGCCGACTAGGGCGGCACTGGTCGGCACGTCGCCGGCAAAAGATAGCGGCTCCGACGATGTCGTGAGCCGCGCCGGCGGCTTGCCGTCAATGTCGAGCACGATGCCGTCGCCTTCCAGCACAGACAGCGTGCGGTCTATGCCGGCAAAGCTCGAAAAAGGCCCGCTCGTCTCGACGCGGGCCATCGAGATACGCCAGTCGAAATCGTCGAGGCCTGCGCCGTCAGGCGAGACGGCGATCTCGGTGGTCGTGCCGCCGCCATTCTTCCACGGCATGACGCGGTAGCCGGCGGCGCGAAGGATGCGCATTGCTTCAGCCCAATATGCCCGGCAGGTTGAGCTGGTGCTCCCTGGCGCACTGCACGGCGATCTCGTAGCCGGCATCGGCGTGGCGCATGACGCCTGTCGCCGGGTCGTTCCACAGCACGCGCTCCAGACGCTTGGCCGCGTCCGGCGTGCCGTCGGCGACGATCACCATGCCGGCATGCTGTGAGAAGCCCATGCCGACGCCGCCGCCGTGATGCAGCGACACCCAAGTGGCACCGGAGGCGGTGTTGAGCAACGCGTTGAGCAGCGGCCAGTCGGAAACGGCGTCGGAGCCGTCCTTCATCGCTTCGGTCTCGCGGTTGGGCGAAGCGACCGAACCGGAATCGAGATGGTCGCGGCCGATGACGACCGGAGCCTTGAGCTCGCCCTTGGCCACCATTTCGTTGAAGGCAAGGCCGAGGCGATGGCGGTCGCCGAGGCCGACCCAGCAGATACGCGCCGGCAACCCTTGGAAGGAGATGCGCTCGCGCGCCATGTCGAGCCAGTTGTGCAGATGCCTGTTGCCGGGGGTGAGCTCGCGCACCTTGGCGTCGGTCTTGTAGATATCCTCCGGATCGCCTGAGAGCGCGGCCCAGCGGAACGGGCCGATGCCGCGGCAGAACAGCGGGCGGATATAGGCCGGCACGAAGCCCGGGAAGGCGAAGGCGTTCTCGAAGCCTTCGTCCTTGGCGACCTGGCGGATGTTGTTGCCGTAGTCGAGCGTCGGCACGCCGGCATTCCAGAACGCCACCATCGCCTCGACATGCTCACGCATCGACGCGCGGGCGGCCTTCTCGACTGCCTTAGGGTCCGAGACACGCTTCTCGCGCCACTCGGCCATGGTCCATCCTTTCGGCAGGTAGCCGTTGATCGGATCGTGCGCCGAGGTCTGGTCAGTGAGGATGTCGGGGCGGATGCCGCGCTTGAACATCTCCGGCACGATCTCGGCGGCGTTGCCGAGCAGGCCAACCGACTTCGCCTCGCCGGCCTTGGTCCAGCGCTCGATCATTTCCATGGCTTCGCCCAGCGTCTCGGCCTTCTCGTCGAGGTAGCGGGTGCGCAAGCGGAAATCGATCGAATCCGGGTTGCATTCGATGGCGAGGCAAGAGGCGCCGGCCATGACTGCGGCGAGAGGCTGGGCGCCGCCCATGCCGCCGAGACCGCCGGTCAGGATCCACTTGCCCTTGAGATTGCCGCCATAATGCTGGCGGCCGGCCTCGACGAAGGTCTCGTAGGTGCCCTGCACGATGCCTTGCGTGCCGATATAGATCCAGGAGCCGGCCGTCATCTGGCCGTACATCATCAGGCCCTTCTTATCGAGCTCGTTGAACTTCTCCCAATTTGCCCAGTGCGGCACGATGTTGGAGTTGGCGATCAAGACACGCGGCGCGTCCTTGTGCGTGCGGAACACGCCGACCGGCTTGCCGGACTGCACCAGCAACGTCTCGTCCTCGCCGAGCGTCTTCAGCGAAGCTGCGATCCGGTCGAAGTCGTTCCAGGTGCGCGCCGCACGGCCGATGCCGCCATAGACGACGAGCTCGTTCGGGTTCTCGGCGACCTCCGGGTCGAGGTTGTTCATCAGCATGCGCAGCGGCGCTTCGGTCGTCCAATAGCGGGCGTTCAGCTTGTCGCCGCGGGGGCTGCGCACTTCGCGGATGTTGTGGCGGGGATCGGTCATGTCGTCACTTCCCTTTCGATGAGGTGCGGCGGGCGCGTCAGCGCGCGGCCCAGGCGATCGCGGTTTCGAGAATGGTTTTCAGCGTGGCACGGATCGGCGCCGCATAGGTCGCGTCGTAGGGAACCGGCCAGTTGTCCGGCGCGCCCTTTTCATCGGGCTCACGCATGTAGCCTCGGTTGGAGAGCTCCATCTGCAACGCATGGACGCCGTTCTGCGGCTGGCCGAAGCTTCTGGTGATCCAGCCGCCCTTGAAGCGGCCGTTGGCCACCCAGCTTTCGCCGGTTGCGGCGAGGATCGCGGTCACCTTTTCCTGCAACGACGGGTCGGTGCTTTTGCCATCATTGGTGCCGAGATTGAACACTGGCAGCGTGCCTTCGAACAGGCGCGGCAATACCGAGCGGATCGAATGGCAGTCGTAGAGCACGATCTTTTCGTGCATGCTGCGCAGCCGGTCGATCTCGGCCCGCAAGGCGGCATGATACGGTACGAAATAAGCCTCGCGGCGCTGGTCGATCTCGGACGGCGTCGGCTCCTCGCCCATCCGGTAGAGCGGGTCGCCGTCGAACGTATCCGTGGGACACAGGCTGGTCGTCGCCTGTCCGGGATAGAGCGAGACGCCGCACGGATCGCGGTTGACGTCAACGACGGTGCGCGAGATGGCGGTATGGACGACCGTGGCGCCAAGGTCAGCGGCGAAGTCGTAGAGCTTGTCGATCCACCAGTCGCAGTCGCGGCGGCCAAGCCAGGTCGAGACCAACCGGCCGTCGAGGCCGGCGAGATCGATGCCGGTGTGCGGGATCGAGACCAGCAGAGGCGCCCTACCGCGTGTGATGGTGAGCCAGGAAGGCGTGGCCATCAAACTGCCCCTGCAATCGAAGGGAGCGCCACGGCACTCGCCGCGTTCACCGCGGCGCCACTGCGCACCATGGCGATCGCCTTTTCCATGTCGGGATGGAAATGCCGGTCGTTGTCGAGATGCGGCACCTCTGCCCGGACCAGCTTGCGCACGGCTTCCAGAGCATCGCTCGAAGCGAGCGGCGCGTGGAAATCGCAGCCCTGCGCGGCCGCCAACAACTCGATGCCGATGACGGCCGTGGCATTTTCGATCATCCCGAGCAGCCGGCGCGCACCGTGCGCGGCCATCGAGACATGGTCTTCCTGGTTGGCCGAGGTCGGGATGGAATCGACGCTCGCCGGATAGGCCTTCTGCTTGTTTTCCGAAACGAGCGCGGCCGCCGTCACCTGCGGGATCATGAAGCCGGAATTCAGGCCCGGCTTCGGCGTCAAAAAGGCCGGCATTCCGGAGAGCGCCGGATCGACCAGCATGGCGATGCGACGCTCCGACAGCGAGCCGATCTCGCAGACGGCAAGCGCGATCATGTCGGCGGCGAAGGCCACTGGCTCGGCGTGGAAATTGCCGCCCGAAAGCGCGGTATCGTCCTCGGCGAAGATCAGCGGATTGTCGGTGACGCCGTTGGCCTCGGTCTGAAGCGTATCGGCAGCCTTGCGCAACACGTCGAGCGCGGCGCCCATCACCTGCGGCTGGCAGCGCAGGCAATACGGGTCCTGGACGCGCTCGTCGCCGACGCGGTGCGACTCCCGGATGACGCTGCCGGCCATCAGATTGCGCAGCGCATCCGCCGTCTCGATCTGGCCGCGATGTTTCCTCAACAGGTGGATGCGCGGGTCGAAGGGCGCGTCGGAGCCACGGGCGGCATCGGTCGACAGCGCGCCGGCAACCAGTGCCGACTGATAGAGCGTTTCGGCCTCGAACAGGCCGGCGAGCGCGAAAGCCGTCGAGAACTGCGTGCCGTTGAGCAGCGCCAGCCCCTCCTTGGCGCCGAGCGTCACCGGCTCCAGCCCGTGCGAGACGAAAGCGACCTTGGCCGGGAAGCGGCCATGCGGGGTAAAGCATTCGCCGACGCCAATCATGACGGCCGTCATATGCGCGAGCGGCGCGAGGTCGCCGGAGGCGCCGACAGAGCCTTGGGTCGGCACCACCGGGATGACGTCATTGGCGAGCATCCCCTGAAGCAAGTCGATGGTCTCGGCGCGCACGCCGGAAGCGCCCTGGGCGAGGCTCGCCAGCTTCAGCGCCATCATCAGGCGCACCACCGCGACGGGCATCGGATCGCCGACACCGGCGGCATGCGAAAGCACGATGTTGCGCTGGAGCGTTTCGAGGTCGGCTCCGGGAATGCGGACGCTGGCGAGCTTCCCGAAGCCGGTGTTGATGCCATAGACCGGCTCGCCCTTTGCGAGGATGCGGGCGACCGCTTCGGCGCTGGCCTTGATCTTCGGCCGGCAGGCATCGTCGAGCTTCGGCACGGCGCCGCGGTAGATGGCGCGCCAATCGGCAAGCGACGCGCTGCCGGGCTTCAAGGTCAGTTCGGTCATTGTCCTCTCCAGATACGGGCATGGAGCGGGTTGAAGCCCATGCGGTAGACGAGTTCGGTTGGGCGCTCGATGTCCCAGATGGCGAGGTCGGCCGATTTGCCGGCTTCGAGCGTGCCGGTCTTGTCGAGAAGCCCCAGCGCACGCGCCGCCTCACGGGTGACGCCGGCGAGGCACTCGTCGACAGTCAGGCCGAAGAGCGTCGCGGCCATGTTCATGGTGAGCAGCAGCGAGGTGAGCGGCGAGGTGCCGGGGTTGCTGTCGGTGGCGACCGCCATCTTCACGCCATGCCGGCGGAACAAGTCGACCGGCGGCTTCTTGGTCTCGCGGATGAAATAGTAGGCGCCGGGCAGGATCGTCGCGACCGTGCCGGCCTTGGCCATGGCGGCCGCACCTGCTTCGTCGGTGTATTCGAGATGGTCGGCGGAAAGCGCATCATAGCGGGCTGCAAGCGCGGCGCCATGCAGGTTCGACAGCTGGTCGGCGTGGAGTTTTACAGGCAGGCCGAGCGCTTTCGCCTTGTCGAAGACGCGCGCGATCTGTTCCGGTGAGAAGGCGATGCCCTCGCAAAAACCGTCGACTGCATCGGCGAGGCCTTCGGCGGCAACCGCCGGCAGGATGGTGCCGGAGACGAGATCGATGAAAGCGTCCTTGTCGCCCTTGGCTTCCGGCGGCAACGCGTGGGCGGCGAGACAGCTCGTGCGGATCGTCACCTTGCGTTCGCCATCGAGGCGGCGCGCGGCGCGCAGCGACTTCTTCTCGTTGTCGAGGTCGAGGCCGTAGCCTGACTTGATCTCGACGGTGGTGACACCTTCGGCCATCAGCGCGTCGAGGCGCGGCAGTGTCTGGGCAACGAGCTCATCTTCGCTCGCGTCGCGCAGCGACTTCACGGAGGAGACGATGCCGCCCCCTGCCCGCGCCACTTCTTCATACGTCGCGCCCGCCAGCCGCATCTCGAATTCATTGGCGCGGTTGCCGGCGTACACAAGATGCGTGTGGCAGTCGATCAGGCCGGGCGTGATCCAGCGGCCCTCGCAATCGACCGTCTCGGCGCCTTGCCCGAATGAGGCCGGCATATCCGCTTCCGCTCCGGCATAGACAATGAGCCCGTCGCGCGCGGCGACCGCGCCCTTTTCGACGATACCGAGGCCCGCCAAGCCTTCGGCCATGGTCGCCAGGCGCGCGTTGCGCCAGAGACGAAGGCCGCCCTGTCTATTCTCTCCACCCATCATCTTTTCCATTTGAAAGGATGGCGATTATGTATATACATATTGGAGCGCGACGCAAGTGGTAATGTCGCTCGGGCATTCAGATTCGGGAGTTTGGACGTGACGGCGATCTTTGCGGTACAGGCGCTGCTGCCCGAGGGCTGGCGAGGCAATGTGAGGATCGCTGTGGACGGCGGCCGCATCGCAACGGTCGAGACCGGCGCCTCCGCGCAGACCGGAGACGAGCGCCATGCCATTCTCCTGTCGGGCATGCCCAACCTCCACAGCCACGCCTTCCAGCGCGGCATGGCGGGGCTGGCCGAGTTGCGCGGTCCTTCGGCCGACAGTTTCTGGAGCTGGCGCGAGGTGATGTACCGTTTCGCGCTGTCGATGACGCCGGACCAGGTCGAGGCGGTCGCCGCACAGCTCTATGTCGAGATGCTGGAGGCCGGCTTCTCGCGCGTCGGCGAGTTCCACTATCTGCATCACGACCGCGACGGGAAGCCTTACGCCAACATCGCCGAGATGGCGGAGCGCATCGCGGCGGCGGCTGCCGAGACCGGCATCGGGCTGACGCTGCTGCCGGTCTTTTACGCACACTCCGCCTTCGGCGGCGCGGCGCCGGACGAAGGCCAGCGGCGATTCATCAATGATGTCGAGCGGTTCGGGCGTTTGCTTGAGAAAAGCCGCGAGAGCGTATCGAAGCTGGAACAGCCTGTCGTCGGCGTCGCGCCGCACAGCCTGCGCGCGGCGACGCCGGACGAGCTCAACGCGGTCGCGGCGATGGCGCCGGACGGCCCGATCCACATCCATGTCGCCGAGCAGGTGAAGGAGGTCGAGGATTGCGTCGCCTGGTCGGGCGCGCGGCCGGTCGAGTTCCTGCTCGGCCATGCCCATGTGGATGAGCGCTGGTGCCTGATCCACGCCACGCACATGACCGAGCCCGAGACGATCGCCATGGCCAATAGCGGCGCGATCGCCGGCCTCTGCCCGATCACCGAAGCCAATCTTGGCGACGGCACCTTTGCCGCGCCGCTGTTCATCGAGCATGGCGGCCGCTTCGGCGTCGGCTCCGATTCCAACGTGCTGATTGGCCTGCCGGATGAGCTCAGGCAGCTCGAATACTCTCAGCGCATTACCCACCGTGCCCGCAACGTGCTGGCGCGCGCCGGCGGCTCCACGGGGCGCGCGCTTTTCGACGCCGCGCTTGATGGCGGCGGCGTCGCGCTCGGCGCCGGTCCGTTGCGGATTGCCGCCGGCTGTCCCGCCGACCTCGTCTCGCTCGACGGCAATCATCCTTCGCTTGCCGGCAAGTCCGGCGATGCGATCCTCGACGCCTGGATCTTCGCCAATGGCAGCAAGGTCGATTGCGTCTGGGTGCATGGCAAAAAGCATGTCAGTGGCGGCAGGCATGCGAAGCGCGAGGCGGTTGCCAAGCGGTTCCGCGACGTGATGACCGCGCTTTCGCAAGGCTGAGCAGGAAAAGCCCGATGAGCCTGGTTGAAACAGATGACGTGGAAGGTGGCGAGAGCATCTCGCTGCATCAACGCATCCTGTCGGACATTCGGGAGAAGATCCTCTCAGGTGCCTGGGCGCCCGGTCATCGCATCCCCTTCGAGCACGAACTGACGGCGCAATATAATTGTTCGCGCATGACGGTGAACAAGGCACTGTCGCAGCTCGCCAAAGCCGGACTGATCGAGCGCCGCCGCCGGTCAGGCAGTTTCGTGCGCCAGCCGCAGTCGCAGGCGGCGGTGCTGGAACTGCACGACATCAGGATCGAGGTCGAGGCGCTCGGCCTGCCCTATCGCTATGAGCGGCTGGAACGCCTGAAGCGGCGCAGCAGCGCCGAGGACCGGTCGCTGCTCGGGCTTTCCGCCCCGGGTCCGGTGCTTGCGCTGGAAGGCCTGCATTTCGCCGGCGAGCGGCCGTTCGCGCTCGAGCAGCGCCTGATCAATCTTTCAGCCGTGGCCGGGGCCAGCGAGGAAGCGTTTCTTGAAATCGCGCCAGGCCCCTGGCTGATCGGCCGCGTGCCGTGGAGCGAGGCCGAGCACCGCATCCGCGCCATGGCGGCTGATGACACTATCGCCGACGCGCTCGACATCGACCCCGGCGCGCCCTGCCTGTTGGTCGAGCGCCGTACCTGGAGCGCCGAGCACCCGGTCACCCATGTGCGCTTCATCTATCCGGCGGAAAGCCACACGCTGGTGGCGAGGTTCACCCCGTCGCAGGGATGAGTGATCTCCCCCCTTGGGGGGAGATTGGCAGTTCCGGCGCCGCGCCCTTACAGCGCAGCCGTAACGATAATCTCGACCAGATACTCCGGGCCGGCGAGCTTGGCTTCGCCGGTGGCGCGGGCCGGCGTGTGGCCCTTCGGCACCCACTTGTCCCACTCGGAATTCATCTCGGCGAAGGTGCCCATGTCGGCCAGCCAGATGATCGCCTGGACGATCTTGGTCTTGTCGGTGCCGGCCTTGGCCAGCAATTCGTCGATCGTGTTCAGGATGTCGCGAGTCTGCGAGGCGACGTTGCCGCCGGGTTCGCCAACCTGGCCGGCCAGATAGACGGTGTTGCCATGGATGACGATCTGGCTCATGCGCGGGCCGACATCGATGCGACGAATGCTCATGGGAGGTTCCTTCATTATGGGAGTCGTGCTTCTTTAGAGTCCGTGCCGGCTCCGGGCAAGGCCACCGGACGCGAAACCAATTGAGCCAATTTCCGACCCGGGCCTCGTCACGGACACGCCGAGTTGACCGGCCGAGACACAATTCCGCCGGTCTGCCGTGTTGACTAATGTAATAACATCACATATCGACGGTGCACTCGATTTAGGGGACCGCCCGGAACGTCTGATGACAAATGCCTGCCTGACCTTCCGCGACCTGACGCTCGGCTATGGCAGCCACCCTGCCATTCATCACCTCGATGGCATCGTCGAAAAGGGCTCGCTGACCGCCGTGGTCGGCGCCAACGGCTCGGGCAAGTCGACGCTGATGAAGGGCATCGTCGGCGTGCTGAAGCCGATGGAGGGCGCGGTTGTCCGCGCGCCCGGCGTGCGCACCGCCTATCTGCCGCAGCAGTCGGAGCTCGACCGCAGTTTTCCGGCGCGCGTCGTCGACCTTGTCTCGCTGGGTCTCTGGCCGAAGCGCGGCATGCTCGGCCGCTACACCAGGGAGGATCGCGAGTCGGTCGGCAAGGCGCTGATGGCGGTCGGCCTCGGCGGTTTCGAGACGCGCCCGATCGACACGCTCTCCGGCGGCCAGCTGCAGCGCACGCTGTTTGCCCGCGTGCTCCTGCAAGACGCCGACCTGATCCTGCTCGACGAGCCGTTCAATGCGGTCGACGCCAAGACCGTCGGCGACCTCATCCAGTTGATAAAACGCTGGCATGGCGAGGAGCGCACGATCATGGTCGTCGTCCACGACCTCGATCTCGTCCGGCAGAATTTCCCGGAAACGCTGTTGCTCGCCCGCCAGCCCGTTGCCTGGGGCGACACAAAAGAGACGCTGCGGCCGGAAAACCTGCTCAAGGCGCGGCGCTTCCACGAGGCTTGGGAAGAGAATGCGCCTTGGTGCGAGCCGAGCGAGCACGATCACGGCCATGACCATGGGCATGATCACGACCATCATGATCACGCGCGCACGCATGATCATGGCTCCGGACCGAGGGCTGCGTGATGGACTTCCTCTACGGCCTGTTCATCGCGCCCTTCGCCGATTTCGCCTTCATGCAGCGGGCGCTGTTCGGCTCGCTGATGCTGTCGCTCGGCGCCTGCCCTGTCGGCGTCTTCCTGATGCTGCGGCGCATGAGCCTGTCGGGCGACGCGATGGCGCATGCGATTCTGCCCGGCGCTGCCGCCGGCTTCCTGCTCTATGGGCTCGAAATCCTGCCGATGACTATCGGCGGACTGATCGCCGGCATCATCGTGGCGCTCGGCGCGGGCGCGGTCTCGCGCTTCACCATCCAGCGCGAGGACGCTTCGATGGCGGCCTTCTATCTCATCTCGCTTGCGGTAGGCGTGCTGATGGTGTCGATCCGCGGCTCCAGCGTCGATCTGATGCATGTACTCTTCGGCACCGTGCTGGCGCTCAACAACGAGGCGCTGACGCTGATCGGCGGCATCGTGGTGGTGACGCTCGCCAGCCTTGCGATCTTCTGGCGCGCGCTGGTCGCCGAATGCCTCGACCCGCTGTTCCTGCGCTCGGTGAGCCGCATGGGCAGCCCGGTGCACTTCATCTTTCTCGGCCTCGTCGTGCTCAATCTCGTCGGCGGCTTCCAGGCGCTAGGCACTCTGCTCTCGGTCGGATTGATGATGCTGCCGGCGGCCGCTGCCCGCTTCTGGACGGTGCGCGTGGAACCCATGTGCGTGCTGGCGGTGCTGATCGGCTTCGCCTCCTGCATCGCCGGACTGCTTCTGTCCTATCATGCGTCGCTGCCATCCGGCCCGGCGATCATCCTTTCGGCCGGCGTCGTCTATTTCTTTTCGATCGTGTTCGGCTCGCGCGGCGCATTGCGCGCCCGCATCGTGCATCACCGCCACCGGACCGCCTGACCCCAACCAAGGAGACCTTCCCAATGCTGAAATCTTTTCGTGCCGCCCTGGCGATGAGTGTTATAGCATTAAGCGCCTTCGCAACCTCATCGGCCTTCGCGGCGCCGCTCAAGGTGGTGGCGAGCTTCACGGTCATTGCCGACTTCGCCAAAAATGTCGGCGGCGATCGCGTGGACATCACCACCATCGTCGGGCCGGACGGCGACGCGCATGTCTATGAGCCGAGCCCGGCCGACGCGGTGTCGATGGCGAAGGCCGATGTGGTTCTGGTCAACGGCCTGCATTTCGAGGGTTTCCTGCAGCGCCTGGTCGATGCCAGCGCCACTAAGGCCGAGATCGTGACGCTGACCAAGGGGGTAACGCCGATCGATTTCAAGCCGGAATTCGCCGATGCGGACGCAACCGAAGGCGCCGGCAAGACCGTCACCGACCCGCATGCCTTCCAGTCGATCGCCAATGCCAGGATCTATGTGAAGAACATCGCCGATGCTTTTTGCACGGCGGACACCGCAGGTTGCGACAGCTACAAGGCCAATGCCGCCGCCTACACCACGAAGCTCGATGCGCTGGAAGGCGAAGTGAAGGCGGCGATCCAGTCTATTCCCGCGGCGAAGCGCGTGGTCATCACATCGCACGACGCCTTCGGCTATTTTGAGCACGAATACGGGCTGACGTTCCTGGCGCCGCAAGGCATTTCGACCGATTCCGAGCCTTCGGCCGCAGACGTCGCCAAGTTGGTCGAGCAGGTGAAGCAGAACAAGGCGGCGGCGATCTTCATCGAGAACATCACCAATCCGCGGCTGATCGAGCAGATCGCCGGCGAGACCGGCATCAAGGTCGGCGGCACGCTTTATTCGGACGCGCTGTCACAGCCGGACGGCCCGGCCTCGACCTATATCGACATGATGCACAACAACATCACGCAGATCAAAGGCGCCATCCTCGGCAGTTGAGCTGACATGGCCCAACCGGGCCGCAAGCGGCCCGGTTGGATTTTCCGGCCCGCACTCTCTATTTGGCGGAGAAAATCCGCCGCCACGGATTGCCGCCCTTGCCCCGGAGTGGCATGACTGCGGCAAAGAAGATTGCGAGGACAAGACGATGGAATATCGCCAGATCAGCGACGACTATTCGGTCTCCGGCCAGATCCAACCCGAGGACATCGCCGCCATCAAGGAAGCCGGCTTCAGAAGCGTGATCTGCAACCGGCCGGATAACGAGCAGCCGGGCCAGCCCTCGGCCGACAGCATCAAGGCGGCGGTGGAAGCCGCCGGCCTTGCCTTCCGCTACATTCCCGTCATCAGCGGTCAGATCACCATGGACAATGTCGAGGACCAGGCCGTGGCGCTGGACGAACTAGAAGGCCCGGTCTTCGCCTATTGCCGCTCCGGCGCGCGCTGCACCAATCTTTACGGGCTGATCCAACAGCAGAAGGGCTGAATTGTTCTTTGAGCTGTGACGGAGCCAAAATACGCCCGCCGTGATCCTTCGCGCCCCCCTCTGTCCTGCCGGACATCTCCCCCACAGGTGGGGAGATTGGCAGTTTCCGCGCCTCGCTCGATCTTGCAACGCCTGAGGTTGGCGAAAGCCGGCGTGACGTCCGATCTCCCCCCTCGTGGGGGAGATGTCCGGCAGGACAGAGGGGGGCGCTGTCCCGCCAGCGTATGAAAGAAAACCTGACGCTACTAGATCGGCAGCGCACCCGTCTCCTTCAGCGTTTCCAGCACGATCGCGGTCTTCACATGCTGTACCGATTCATGCGGCAGGAGCACGCCGTTGACGAATTCCGACAGGGATTTGAGATCGGGCGTCACCACCTTCAGGATATAATCCATCTCGCCGGTCAGCGCGTGCGCCTCCTGCACCTCGGGCAGGCGCGCCACCAGTTCGCCGAAGCGGCGGGCATTGTCGCGGTTGTGGGTGGCCAAGGTCACCGAGATGACGTTGACCAGCGAAAAGCCCAGACGGTCGCGGTCGAGCACGGCGCGGTAGCCTCGGATATAGCCGTCCTCCTCCAGCCGCTGGCGGCGGCGCGAGCACTGCGAGGCAGAGAGATTCACCCGCTCCGACAGATCGTTGTTGGTGAGCCGCCCGTCGCCCTGCAGGAGCGCCAGTATCTTGCGGTCGAATTGATCGATGCGCTCATCGTCCACGGATTTTCCTCCAAATGCGCACGTTCTGCGCATAAATTGATCATTTCAAGCGTTTGAATGCAAGCACCGTGCGGCCGGCTGGGACTATGATGGGATAAACATGGTCAAGTACGGCCAGAACAGCTTTCGGAGGATTGCCATGGGCCCCTTCCCGCACGACGCCCCACCTGCAAAAATCAGCAAGGCAAACCCCGCCGGCACCGACGGTTTCGAATTCGTCGAGTTCGCGCATTCTGAGCCGGCGAAGCTCGCCGAGCTTTTCACCCGCATGGGTTATGTCGCGGTGGCGAAGCACCGCAGCAAGGACATCACAGTCTGGCGGCAGGGCGACATCAACTATGTCGTCAATGCCGAGCCCGGCTCGCATGCGATGAAGTTCGTCGACAAGCACGGCCCCTGCGCCGCCTCGATGGCGTGGCGGGTGGTCGACGCAAAGCACGCTTTCGACCATGCGGTATCGAAGGGCGCGACGCCCTATGAGGGCACCGACAAGGCGCTCGACGTGCCGGCCATCGTCGGCATCGGCGGCTCGCTCCTCTATTTCATCGAGGCCTATGGCGAGAAGGGCTCGGCCTATGACGCCGAGTTCGAATGGCTGGGCGAACGCAATCCGAAGCCCGAAGGCGTCGGCTTCTATTATCTCGACCACCTCACCCACAACGTCTATCGCGGCAACATGGACAAGTGGTGGGATTTCTATCGCGACCTGTTCGGCTTCAAGCAGATCCATTTCTTCGACATCGACGGCAAGATCACCGGACTGGTCAGCCGCGCCATCACCTCGCCCTGCGGGAAGATCCGCATTCCGCTGAACGAGTCCAAGGACGAGACCAGCCAGATCGCCGAATACCTGAAGAAGTACAATGGCGAGGGCATCCAGCACATCGCCGTCGGCACCGACGCGATCTACGATGCCACCGACAAGCTTGCCGCCAACGGGCTGAAATTCATGCCCGGCCCGCCCGACACCTATTACGAGATGTCGCACGACCGGGTAAACGGCCATGACGAGCCGATCGAGCGGATGAAGAAGCACGGCATCCTCATCGACGGCGAAGGCGTCGTCGACGGCGGCACGACCAAGATCCTGCTGCAGATATTCTCCAAGACGGTCATCGGCCCGATCTTCTTCGAGTTCATCCAGAGGAAAGGCGACGAAGGCTTTGGCGAGGGCAACTTCCGCGCCCTGTTCGAGTCGATCGAGCAGGACCAGATCAAGCGCGGCGTGATCAAGCTAGGCGGCAAGGCGGCGTAGCCGACCTGATACGGATATCTTGCGGCGCGACCAATTATGACCTAAATTATGGTCATAAAGGATCGAGCCCATGAATGTTTCCATCGCCGAGGCCAAGGCCAAATTGTCGGAACTTGTAAGCCGTGCGGAAGCCGGTGAGGAGATTGTGCTCACGCGCCACGGCAAGGTGGCCGCGCGAATCGTACCGCCTGCGGCGGCGGAACCCCTACCGCGTATCGGCGCCTTGAAGGGTAAGATCTGGATTGCGGACGACTTTGACGAACTCGGCCCCGAATGGGACGAGTACGTGAAATGACGGTCGGCCCGTTTCTCGCCGACACTCATATGATCCTTTGGTCTATTTCGGACGATCGACGTCTCAGCGAGCATCACCGCGCCATCCTAGCATCGGACGCAGTGGTGTTCGCGAGCGCAGCAAGTGTTTGGGAAATTGCCATCAAGCGTTCGATTGGAAAGCTTGAAGCTCCCGACGACCTACCGGCGCTACTTCCAAGAATGCGATTTCAACCGCTCACCGTCACCTTCCAGCACGCGCATGCGGTCGGCGACCTGCCGCATCACCATGGCGATCCGTTCGACCGGTTGCTGATTGCACAAGCGCAGATGGAAAACCTGACCATCCTGACATCGGACCCGCATTTTGCGCGCTACGATGTAACGCTTGCCTAGCTTCCCAGGTTCAGCCTCTCAACCTCCGCCTTCCTGAGCTTGATGTCGTAGTCGAGCAGGAATTCATCCAGCTGCGGTGGCTTAACCGAGGTGCCGGAGAGCATGGCATGCACCTGGCCGCGGTGATGGATGTCATGCAGGAAGACATGGGCGAGAATGTCGCCGATCCGCTCGGGGATCATGCCGTCCTCGCGCCTATCGGTGATGACACGACGGTCGAGATCGGCGTCCGTCAGGCCATCGCAGAAGGCGATGAGCCTGCGGTCGAAATCGGCCTGCGCCGCCGCCAGGCTTGCCGCATCGTCGAAGGGCACGAAGTCGTCGTAGGCCACGGCGCCCCGGCCGCCGTCCGTCAGGAAATCGAGATAGAGATGGTCGACCGCGAGAATGTGGTTGAGCGTTTCCCTGATCGAGGGAAAGAAGCTGGTGCGCCCGGCCTCGAGCTCGCCGGGCTGAAGCGCCAGCACGGCACGGTAGATGGGTCGTTCGACCATAGATTGTTGCGCGCCATGCGACGCAGGTGCTCGAGCAGCGTCACCGTTTCGGCCTCCTCCCCCAGCCCGCGCTTATTTGGCGTATTTCTCGACCTTCTGCTCGATCGCGCCGAAGATCGAGTGGCCGGCCTTGTCCTTCATCTCGATGCGCACCGTGTCGCCGAAACGCAGGAAAGGCGTCTTCGGCTCGCCGCTTTCGATGGTTTCGATCATACGCAGCTCGGCTATGCAGGAATAGCCGGCGCCGCCTGCCGCCACCGGCTTGCCCGGGCCGCCGTCGAGCTTGTTGGAGACGGTGCCGGAGCCGATGATGGTGCCGGCGGCGAGCGGCCGTGTCTTCGCGGCGTGCACGATCAGCGCCGGAAAATCGAAGGTCATGTCGACGCCGGCATTTGCCCGTCCGAACGGCTTGCCGTTGAGGTCGACGAGCAGCGCGAGGTTGACCTTGCCGCCGTCCCAGGCGTCGCCCAGCTCGTCCGGCGTCACCGCGACAGGCGAGAAGGCGGAAGACGGTTTCGACTGGAAGAAGCCGAACCCTTTTGCGAGTTCCGGTCCGGTGACGGCGCGCAGCGTCACGTCGTTGACCAGCATGACGAGGCGGATCGCTCCCCTCGCCTCGTCCAGACCGGCGCCCATCGGCACGTCGTCGACGATGACGGCGACTTCCGCCTCCATGTCGATGCCGAAGGTTTCGTCCGCCATCCTGATCGGATCGCGCGGCGCGATGAAGGAGTCCGAGCCGCCCTGGTAGATCAGTGGATCGGTCCAGAAACTCGCCGGCATCTCGGCGCCCCGCGCCTTCCGCACCAGCTCGACATGGTTCACATAGGCCGAGCCGTCCGCCCATTGATAGGCGCGCGGCAAAGGCGAATGGGCGTCATGCTCGTGGAAGCGCGCCGAGGGAACGGCATTGGTCTCAAGCGATTCCGCCATGGCCGCCAGATGCGGCGAAATCCGCCGCCAGTCGTCAAGCGCCGCCTGCAGCGTCGGCACCAGGAAGGAGGCATCGGTGAACCGCGTCAGATCGCGCGAGACCACGACCAGCTTTCCGTCGCGCGTCCCGTTCTTCAATGTGGCAAGCTTCATGCGGTTTCCTCTCCTCGCGCGGTCTTGTGCCGCTGATCCACAACAAGGCCGTTGCGAGCGATCGTCAAGCCACCTGCTCGAGTTTTCCCGCTAATGGCAGCCCGATCAGGACCAGTCGCCCTCGGGCGTGCCGTTGAAACGCTTCTTCAGGTCGGCCCAGCAGTCGATGTAGTTCTCCTGCAGTGTGTCGAGCTCGGCGGCGTAGCGCGTCAGCATCTGCGGAAAGCGGGTCTCGAACATGAAGGTCATGGTGTTGTCGAGCTTGACCGGCTTCAGGTCGGCATTCGTCGCCTTCTCGAAACCGGACGCGTCGGGTCCGTGGGCCAGCATCTGGTTGTGCAAGCTGATGCCGCCGGGAACAAAACCTTCCTCCTTGGCGTCGTACTGGCCGTGGATCAGGCCCATGAACTCGCTCATGATGTTGCGGTGGTACCATGGCGGACGGAAGGTGTTTTCCGCCACCAGCCAGCGCGGCGGGAAGATGACGAAGTCGACATTGGCCGTGCCTTCCTCGCCGCTCGGCGCCGTCAGCACCGTGAAGATCGACGGATCCGGATGATCGAACAGAATGGCGCCGACCGGCGAAAACGTCGCCAGATCATATTTATAGGGCGCGTAGTTCCCGTGCCACGCGACGACATCGAGCGGCGAATGGCCGAGCTCGGTGACGTGGAAAGTGCCGCACCATTTGACGATCAGCCGGCAGGGCGTCTCCTTCTCCTCGAACCAGGCGCAGGGCGTCTTGAAATCGCGCGGGTTGGCCAGGCAGTTGGCGCCGATCGGGCCGCGGTCTGGCATGGTGAACTTGGCGCCGTAGTTCTCGCAGACATAGCCGCGCGCCTCCTTGTCGGCCAACTCGACCTTGAAGACCAGGCCGCGCGGCAGCACCGCGATCTCGCCGGGCCGGAGTTCGATGACGCCCATCTCGGTGACGAAGCGCAGCGCGCCGACCTGGGGCACGATCAACAATTCGCCATCTGCGTTGAAGAAATGGTCGTCGACCATCGAGCGGTTGGCGATATAGACATGCGCCGCCATGCCGGACTGGCCGACCGCGTCGCCGGCCGTGGTCATGGTACGCATGCCGGAAATGAAGTCGGTCGGCTCGCTGGGCATCGGCATCGGGTTCCAGCGGTATTGGCCGAGCGCGAGTTCATGGTCGCCGATGTTTGGTCCAGTCTTCCACAAGGGATAGTTGGCCCCCTTGAAGCGGCCAGTGTGTTTTACGCTCGGGCGGATGCGGTAGAGCCAGGAGCGCTCATTGGTGCCGCGCGGCGCGGTGAAGGGCGAGCCCGACAGTTGCTCGGCATAGAGGCCATAGGCCGGTCGCTGCGGCGAGTTGCGTCCCTGTGGCAGCGAGCCGGGCAGCGTCTCGGTCTCGAAATCGTTGCCGAAACCCGGCATGTAGGAAAAGGCCATCCGATCCTCCATGATCCCGGTATCCAGGCCTCACGAAGCTTGGCTTGCCGGCAATGTTGACCAAATTTGTTTCATTTGTAACCATTGAAAATGTAACTATCAACGGCGAACGCTGCCCCGATGGTGGTCCTGATGGAACCGGAAATCCTAGAACTCGAAAGATTCCTGCCGTACCGCCTCTACCGGCTGGCCGACACGGTGAGCCGCGAATTTTCGAAGATCTACAAGGAGCGCCACGGCCTGACGCGGCCGGAATGGCGCACGCTGTCGGGCCTCGGCCAGCGCGGCACGATGACGGCGACGGAGCTCGGCGAGCAGTCGGCGATGCACAAGACCAAGGTGTCGCGGGCGGTGGCCGAGCTCGAGCGACGGCGCTGGCTGACGCGCAATCCGGACAGGAACGACCGCCGTATAGAGCATCTTGCGCTGACCAGGGCTGGGCTCGCGGCCTATCGGGAGATGGTGTCACTGGCCAACGCGTTTGAACGGGAGTTGCTGGCGAGGCTTAGCGCGGAGGAGCGCGCTGCAATCGTCAAGGGCGTTGCTGCGTTGGAGGGTCGATTGGGTGGAGCCTGGGCCAAGTACTGAACAAGAAGTCTAGCCAGCGCCTGGCATTTGTCGAGCAAGCGACCAGTCTTCGGCTACAACTTCAATCGTGTCATCTCGAAAATAAAACAAGAACTGCAGCGACTTAGGTCCATCGGGCGACAGAACTTCCCAGTCGTCCTCACCGATTGGCCGACTATCGCCGATCACCTCGTAGAACTCACCCCATTTGGGAGCCTGCTTGCTGTAAAGGCCCCTGCCTGCGAACCAGGCGTGATCGTTCGTGGAGTCCCATCGCCAACGACTGCAACCGATGAAACGAAGCGTCCCCGTCTCTGCTTTGCGGGCGTCGTAGGCCCACGAGTTCAACAGAAAGGTAAGCTGAACCGTATTGCCCTCGACAGTCAGCTTTACATCGGGAGCGTTGGGTTCTGCGTTCCAGTCCGGATTCAGGTGACGGAAGGATAACCGGCCTACCAATCCATCACCACCTTACCCGAACTGCCGCTCCGCATCGCATCGAATCCAATCTGGAAATCGTCGATGCCGATGCGATGGGTGATCAGCCCCGAAACATCGAGCGGGCCCTGCACCAGGGCGATCATCTTGTACCAGGTCTCGAACATCTCGCGGCCGTAAATGCCCTTCAGATGCAGCATCTTGAAGATCACCTTGTTCCAGTCGATCTCGAAGCCGGTCGGCGCGATGCCGAGGATGGCGATCTTGCCGCCATTGTTCATGGTGTCGATCATGTCGCGGAAGGCGGGTGCTGCGCCCGACATCTCCAGCCCGACGTCGAAGCCCTCTGTCATGCCGATCGAAGGCATCACGTCGCGCAGCTTCTCCTTCGAGGCGTCGACGACATGCTGGACGCCGAGCTTGCGCGCCAGGTCCAGGCGGACCGGGTTGATGTCGGTGATCACCACCTTTCGCGCGCCGACGCATTGCGCCACCAGCGCGCCCATGATGCCGATCGGCCCCGCGCCGGTGACCAGCACGTCCTCGCCGACCAGATCGAAGGACAATGCCGTGTGGACGGCGTTGCCTAATGGATCGAAGATGGCGGCGATCTCGTCCGGCACGTCGTCGGGGATCGGCACGACATTGTGCTGCGGGATCGCCATGTATTCGCCGAAGGCGCCCGGACGGTTGACGCCGACGCCGAGCGTGTTGCGACAGAGATGCCCTCGCCCAGCGCGGCAGTTGCGGCAGTGGCCGCAGACGATATGGCCCTCGCCCGAGACGCGCTGGCCGACCTTGTATTCGGTGACCGCGGCGCCGAAATCCGCGACCGTGCCGACGAATTCATGCCCCGTCACCATCGGCACGGGCACGGTCTTCTGCGCCCACTGGTCCCAGTTGTAGATGTGGACGTCGGTGCCGCAGATCGCGGTCTTCTTGACCTTGATCAGCACATCGTTGGGGCCGATCTCCGGCACCGGCACCTCTTCCATCCAGATGCCCGGCTCGGCCTTGGCCTTCACCAGCGCCTTCATCATGTTGGACATTCTTTTGTTCCTCGAATCTCTTGATCCGGAGCAGCTTTTCGATGTCGGCCGTTCAGGAAATCACGCCCAGTTCCTTGCCGATCGCGCCGAATGCCTCGACCGCGCGATCGATATCGGCGCTGGAATGGGCCGCCGACATCTGCGTGCGGATGCGCGCCTGGCCCTTCGGCACCACCGGGAAGGAAAAGCCGATGACATAGATGCCGCGCTTCAGCATGCGCTGCGCCATCTCCTGCGCCAGCGCCGCGTCGCCCAGCATCACCGGGATGATCGGATGATCTGCACCGGCAAGCGTAAAGCCCAGCTTACCCATTTGAGAGCGGAAACGCTCCGCATTGGCATATAGGCGCTCGCGCAGCGCGCCGCCATTGCGGATCAGCTCGAACACTTTCAGCGAGGCACCGGCGATCGCCGGCATCAGCGTGTTGGAGAAGAGATAGGGTCGCGAGCGCTGGCGCAGCCAGTCGACCACCTGTTTCTTCCCCGACGTATAGCCACCGGAAGCGCCGCCCAGTGCCTTGCCGAGCGTGCCGGTGATGACATCCACCCTGCCCTCGACGCCGCAATGCTCCGCCGAGCCACGGCCGTTCTTGCCGACGAAGCCGACCGCATGGCTGTCGTCGACCATCACCATCGCATCGTATTTCTCGGCGAGATCGCACACCCCTTGCAGGTTGGCGATGATGCCGTCCATCGAGAAGACTCCGTCGGTGGCGATCAGCCGGAAACGGCAGTCCTTCGCCTCCTTCAGCCGCGCTTCGAGATCGGCCATGTCGTTGTTGGCATAGCGGAAGCGCTTGGCCTTGGAGAGCCTGACGCCATCGATGATCGAGGCGTGGTTCAGCGCGTCCGAGATGACGGCGTCCTCCTCGCCGAGCAGCGTCTCGAATAGGCCGCCATTGGCGTCGAAGCAGGAGCCGTAGAGGATGGTGTCGTCCATGCCGAGGAAAGAGGAGATTGTGGCTTCCAGCGCCTTGTGCTCCTCTTGGGTGCCGCAGATGAAGCGAACCGAGGCCATGCCGTAGCCGTAGCGGTCGAGCGCCTGCTTCGCCGCCTCGCGCAATTCGGGGCTGTCGGCGAGGCCCAGATAGTTGTTGGCGCAGAAATTCAGCACCTTCTGGCCGGCAACCTCGATCTCGGCCGACTGCATCGAGGAGATGACCCGCTCGGACTTGTAGAGTCCGGCCGATTTCAGGCCCTGAAGCTCGTTGTCGATGTGAGAGAGAAACGCTGCGCTCATGGTCCGGTCCTGTTCGTTTGACGCGGACTGTCGCGCCGCGGGCAAGAAAAATCCATCGCAAAAACGACCGCTTCGGTGGCGTAGCGAAAGCTTCCTGCTCACCGTGGGAGAACGATGCGCTCAAATGCCGACAACGCCTGAAAGGACGCGATAACCATCTTGTCAGCTTTGTCACGCCGTCGGGGTGAGCGCCGCACCGGCTTGCCGACCTGTTAACCCTTTCACGTCAAGGGTCTTCCCGCCACGAAATCCAGGGCAGGAATCCGTCGACCGGAGGGGTCACCGAATTATGTCGCAGCAGCCAGTGCAGAACGTTTCGCGCAAGCTGATTCTGCTCATCAAAACCGGCTACTGGCTGGCGCTCACGATCATTGCCGCCATGGTGATGGCCTCCTTCATTCTGCTGCAGCAGCTGATGGCGCAGCAGCAGCACAATGATGCGCTTCTCGATATCGTTTCCACGCAGAAGGCACTGTCGCAGCGCATCGTCTTCCTGGCCAGCGCCACCGGTGCTGCCTCGCGCGACAAGCAGCCGGCGCTCGTCACCGCGCTCAAGCAGGCAACGGGCGAGTTCGAGACCAATTACGACCGGCTGCTCAAGGAGACCGGCGCCGATCCGCTATCGCCTGCCCGCAACGATCCGAAATCGATCGAATATGTGCTGTTCAGCAAGCCGTTCCATCTCGACTATTTCTCGGTCGGCCTTATCGCCAACGGCGACCGACTGGTTTCGTCATTCGCATCCCAGCTCGGCATGCAAAGCGACGGCTACAAGGGCGGCGGCGAGCGTGTCGGCCTCGACGCCTCCGTCGCCAATGCGACCTTGTCCGGCTATGCCGCGCTCGGCCAGCGCATCAGCGCCTTTGCCACCGAGCGGTCGGATGAAATGCTCGACCTGCACCGCACGCTGTTCTTCGCCACCATCGGCGTCATCGTGCTGGTGGCGCTGTTCATCTTCCGGCCGATGTCCAAGGCCATCCTGCGCAAGACACATGAGCTAGTCGACGCCCGCAATTCGATGGCCTTCATCGCGGTGCATGACGGCTTGACCGGCCTGCACAACCGCACCTTCCTCACCGATCATTTCGACACGCTGATCAAGGGCGCGCATCGCCGCCGCGAGCGGCTGGCGGTGATCCAGCTCGACCTCGACCGTTTCAAGCAGATCAACGACACGCTCGGCCACCCCGCCGGCGACTATGTGCTCGTCGTCACCGCCCAGCGCATGCGCGATTCCTGCCGCGCTTCGGATCTTTGCGCCCGTCTCGGCGGCGACGAATTCGTGATGATCCTCAACGGCGCCGGGACCACCGAGGACATCCATGCGCTGGCCAAGCGCATCCTGGGCGAGATCAACGAGCCGATCACCTTCCAGGGCGCGACCATCATGCCTGGCGCCAGCGCCGGCATCGCCGTCTACCCGGTCGATGCCGACAATGCGCAGGATCTGCTCGTTCATGCCGACCTCGCGCTCTATTCGGCCAAGAAGCTGGGCGGCGGCAGCTTCTCCTTCTTCTCCGAGGAGCTTCGGCGCGAGCTCGACTATCGCAAGCAGCTCGAACAGGACATCCGCACCGCGATCGCGGAAGAGACCTTCGAGGTCTATTTCCAGCCGCAGGTGTCGCTCACCAGCGGCAAGATCAGCGGCATCGAAGCGCTGGTGCGCTGGAAGCATGCCGTGCGCGGCATGATCTCGCCCGGCGAGTTCATCCCGGTGGCGGAAAAGTGCGGCTTCATGCCGGACATCGGCCGCATCGTCATCACCAAGGCGATCAATGAAGCCGCCGAATGGGACCGCGCCGGCATCGATTTCGGGCGCATCGCCGTCAATGTCTCGGGCACCGAGCTTCGCGAGTCGGATTTCGACAAGTTCCTGTTCGGAACGCTGGAGCGGGCCGGGCTCGCGCCGCAAAAGCTGTCGCTGGAAATCGTCGAATCCGTCATCCTCGACGACGAGAAGACCGGCATCGCCGCCAAGCTCAGGCACATCCGCTCCGCCGGCGTCCATCTCGAGCTCGACGATTTCGGCACCGGCTATGCTTCGCTCAGCCACGTCAACCCCAACGAGATCGACCGGCTGAAGATCGACCGCCGCTTCGTCCAGAACATCAACGAGAACGGCGACAACACCAAGATCGTGCGCGCCATCACCGAGCTTGCCCGCGGGCTCGGCATTTCGATCGTCGCAGAGGGCGCCGAAACCGAGGCCGAACTCGATTCACTGATGGCGATCGGCTGCGACCAGGTGCAGGGCTATTCGATCGCCTTCCCGATGCCGCAGGACAAGGCGCGCGAATGGCTGCAGGCGCGCAGCCCGAAGAAGGCGAAGCTCAAAGTGCTGCAGGGCAGCCTCGCCTGAGATGCGCAGATATTCAGGTGAGGCCGGCCTTGCAAACGGCGGCTTCCTGCGCTTCCGGTCTCACCTACGTTAAGTACGTTTCGCTCCGGTTCTCGGAATTCTCGACTCGGCCTGACCAGGACCCCAGCATATCTTTGGGTAGATAACGCCCAACTTGACAACTTCTGATAGCCATGGCGGCCTTGTGCGATCGCAATCGGGATTTCGGATGCCGCTTCGCCTTGCCCATTTGGTGTTGCTTCTTTTTGCGTCTCCGGCGCTCGCCGCCGACCGGACGATCTATCTCACTTTCGACGACGGTCCGCTGAACGGCACCGCCAACATCCTCGACGTGCTGCAGGCCGAGCAGGTGCCGGCAACATTGTTCATGGTCGGCATGCATGCCGAGGCCAATGCGACCAATCGGGCGCTGGTGCAGCGGGTGCCGCTGGTGACGATCGGCAACCACAGCTACAGCCATGCCTACAACCACTACCGGCATTTCTACGGCGACACCGAGGGCGTGGTCGCGGACATGCTGAAGGCCAACGCAGTGCTTGGCCTGAAGCCCGCCGTGCATGCGCGGCTGCCGGGGCGCGACGTGTTCCGGCTGCCGTCGATGTCGAAGGACGACAACTCGCTCGGGCTGGCGCAGGCCGGCCGCGAGGATCCCGACTACGAGTTCGTCGCCGCGTCCGGGTTCTGGCTCTACGGCTGGGACCATGAATGGGTGCATGAAGACAGCGGCAAGCCGGTGCAGAGCGTCGATCATCTGGTGAGCGAGATCGACCACCTATTCGGCTACGGCCATTTCGCCAAGCCGGGCAGGCTGATCCTGTTGATGCATGACGAGATGTTCCAGGATGCCTTCGATGGCAAGGCCAAGTTCACGGCGCTGATCGCCGCGCTCAAGCTGCGTCACCACGCCTTCGGCGCCATCGCGACCCATGACTAAGGCTGTTTAACCCCCGACATTCCCGCGAAGTGCTGCAAGCACTTCCGCGAACTCGGCCAGCTTCTCGTCGGGAATTCCGGCCCGCAGCCGCCTGTCGAAGGCGATCGCGGCCAGCCGCAGCTTCTCGAACATCGTCTCGCCGGCCTCCGTCAGTTCGACCTGATGCACGCGACGATTTTGCGGATCGCGGCGGCGCGTCAGCAACCCTTGCGCCTCCATGGTGTTGAGATGATGGGTCAGCGTGGCGCCCTGGATTCCGATCATGCCGGCAAGCTCGCGCTGGTTGGCCAACTCCTTCGACTTGACGGAGAGCAAAGTCACCCAGACTGGTAGCGTTCCGCCGGCCTCAACCAGCGCGGCGTCGAAGGCCTGCGCCACGATCTTGGAGGTACGGGCGAGATTCATGCCGACTGGCGGGCGATCAAATGGCGTCATGGCCGGACAGTAGAGCAAGCAGTTGATGGACGAAACCATATGCCATGCATTGACATCTAATCATTAGATATCTAACTTTGTCTTATTGATGGCGTCGCGTCATGCTGCGACGCGCGGCGGCGGGCGGTAGAGAGGAATTCGGTCATGCAATATGTCTACATCGTCGTCATCGGCCTTCACGTCATGGCCGGCGTGTTCTGGGCCGGCACGACCGTCGCGGTTGCCCGCGATCCGGAGATCAAGGCGGAGCGCTTCATCCGGCCGCAACTCGGCGCCTCCGGTGTGGTGTTTCTGACCGGCATATTGCTCTGGTATTTCTTCCATGAGGGTGTTTTTGGCTCGATGGAAAAGGTGCTGGCTCTGGGCATCCTGACGGCGCTGATCGCCGCCGGCGTGCAGGGCGCGCTTGTGGGCTCCGCCAGCAGGCAATTGGCCGGCGCCGATGCGGCGATGCAAACCCAGCTGCGCGCAAAAATGACCAGGGGCGAACGGATCGCCGGCGGGCTGCTGGTCATCACCGTGCTCTGCATGGCAACCGCCAGGATGTTTTGAGATATCGCACGTCGCCGGCACCAGTCCGGCGCCATGCGCGGCGCGCAACCGACCGAAGCAGCAGGTGGCTCTCCTTGCGGAGGCCGGCTGCGCGCCACCCGACAAGCAGTGGTCAGATCCTGATCCCGAACCTGATGCCGTCATAGATGGCGGCGTGGATGTTACGCGAGGCGACCGCGTCGCCGATGCGGAACACGACGAAGCCGCCTTCGGGATTGCGCGCCGGGAAGATGTCACCGCCGCTCACCAGCCGCTCATAGTCGACCGCGCCGCCATTCTTCGACAGCGGCTTCAGCGCAAGGTAGAGGTCGTCGAGGGGTGCCGTGCCGTGCTCGACCACCACCTGGTCGACACGCCGCTCGCCGCGCCAGTCGTCGGCGAAGTCGGAGGCAAGCTCGGCGATGAGCTGGTTGCCCTCGCGCCGCACCGAGCGCAGGCGGGTGTTGATGGTGACGATGACGCCTTTCTCGTGGAAGGCGCGCATATAGGGCACGTGGTTCAGGCCGCCCATTTCCGGCGCGAAGAAGCGTTCGGGCGAAACCAGCTCCAGCTTCGCGCCGCTGTTGGCGATCAATTCCGCCGCGCCCATGCCCTGATGGCCGCCATTGTCGTCATAGAGCAGCACATTCTCGGCCGGCTTGACGCTGCCGGCCATGATGTCCCAGCTCGAGGTGACGAGATTGTCGCCCGCCGTCAACGGCGGGTTCTGCGGCAAGCCACCGGTGGCAACGATCACCACGTCCGGCGAGAGCGCCAAAACGTCGTCCTTCTCGGCCCATGTGTCGTAGCGCACCTCGACGCCGAGGCGATCAAGCTCGGCGAGCCGCCAGTCGATGATGCCGATCAGTTCCTTGCGGCGCGGGTTCTGCGTCGCGAGCCGCACCTGGCCGCCAGCCTGGCTCGACGCTTCGAGCACCGTCACCTGATGGCCGCGTTCGGCGGCGACCCGAGCCGCTTCGAGCCCGCCGACCCCGGCCCCGACGACGACCACCCGCTTCTTCGGCCCTTCGCTTTTGGCGATGACATGTGGGATCGTCGCTTCGCGGCCGGTCGCGGCATTGTGGACGCAGAGCGCCTCGCCGCCCTCATAGATGCGGTCGAGGCAGTAGGTGGCGCCAACGCACGGCCTGATCTCGTGCTCGCGGCCCTCCATCACCTTCTTCACGATATAGGGATCGGCAATGTGGGCGCGCGTCATGCCGACCATGTCGAGCTTGCCGGTGGCAATCGCATGGCGTGCGGTAGCGACATCGGAAATGCGCGCCGCATGGAAGGTCGGGAACTTCGTCGCGGCCCTAATCTCGCCGGCGAAGTCGAGATGCGGCGACGAGCGCATGCCGGTCACCGGGATGACCTTGGTCAGCGCCGCGTCGGTCTCGATCGAGCCGCGGATGATGTTGAGGAAATCGACCTTACCGGATGAGGCCAGCCGCCGAGCGATCTCGACGCCTTCCTCCTTCGGGAGACCTTTTTCGAAATCCTCGTCGGCGACCATGCGGATGCCGACGACGAATTTTTCCCCGACCGTCGCGCGAACCGCATCCAGCACCATGTTGGTGAAGCGCAGCCGGTTGTCGAGCGAGCCGCCGAAATCATCGTCGCGCTGGTTGGTGGCCGGCGACCAGAAGCTGTCCATCAGGTGCCCATAGGCCTCGAACTCGATGCCGTCGAGGCCGGCCGCCTGGCAGCGCTGGGCGGCGGCAGCATAGTCGGCGACGATGCGCTCGATATCCCAGTCCTCGATGGTCTTCGGGAAGGCGCGATGCGCCGGCTCGCGCACCGGTGAGGCCGAAAGCACGGGCAGCCAGTCGGCCTTGTTCCAGCCGGTGCGGCGGCCGAGATGGGTGATCTGGATCATCACCTTGCAGTCATGCTCGTGGCAGGCGTCGGCAAGCTCGGCGAGCCAGGGAACGATGTGGTCGTCATAGACATGCAGGTTGCCGAAGGCGGCCGGGCTGTCGCGCGACACGATCGCCGAGCCCGCCGTCATGGTCAGCGCCATGCCGCCCTTGGCCTTCTCGGCATGATAGAGCCGGTAGCGCTCCTTCGGCATGCCATCCTCGGAATAGGCCGGCTCATGGCTGGTCGACATCACCCGGTTCTTCAGCATCAGGTGCTTGAGCTGGTAAGGTTGGAGAAGCGGGTCGTTGCTGGTCATCGTCTTCCTGCCGTTTCAAATTGTGCTAATGAGCGGTCAAACGCGCTGCGCCCGAGAGGACTGCAACGCTTCTTTCAACCTTCGTTTCGCGCCCGCCGCCGTTGAATTGCGCTTCCAGCGGCTGGGAGCAAGGAGCCGCCCATGACTGATTCAAAGAACCTCACCCAGCTCGGCAAGCACGTCGAGACGCCGCAAAGCCCCGAACAGGCGGTCCTGGAGACCGTACCGTTCACTCGCGGCGACGGACCGCCGGCGATCGTGCGCTTCACCTGCCCGGAATTCACCTCGCTCTGCCCGGTCACAGGCCAGCCCGATTTCGCCCACATCGTCATCGACTACGCGCCGGACACGACGCTGGTGGAATCGAAGTCGCTGAAGCTGTTCATGACCTCGTTCCGCAACCATGGCGCCTTCCATGAGGAATGCACCGTCATGATCGGCCGCCGCATCGTAGAGGCTACCAAGCCGCTCTGGCTGCGCGTCGGCGGCTACTGGTTCCCGCGCGGCGGCATCCCGATCGACGTCTTCTGGCAGACCGGCGCGCCGCCGAAGGACGCCTGGCTGCCCGACACCGGCGTCGCGCCATACCGTGGAAGGGGCTGAGCTGGTCACCGTCATTCGCACTGGTATTGACTGAGCGCCCATTCCCCCGTCACCGACAGAAGGTCGGAGATCTTCCAGGCGCCGCCGATCTTCTTCAGCTTCCATTCGAGGCGATGCTGATGGCCTTCGACGACGAAGGCCACCACCACCTTGGCCTCGTCGCCATTGACGGCCTCGATGGTCCTCAGGCTCCCGTCGATGGCGAGCTTGTCGTAGTCGGCGTTGTCGAGCGCCATGTTCGGATCGAGGCATTCGCCCTGCCCCGAAGCTCTGAGTGCATCGCTCTTGTCGAGCACGCTCTTCGCCGGATCGATGAAATTCTTGCGCTGGGCCGGGTCCAATTCCAGCCCGAGATGCTCGTAGAAGGGCTTCACCACCGCTGTCGGCGAGCCAGGCAAGACGGGCGCGGCTGGCTTGGTTTCCGGCGGCGTTGTGGCTGGCGGCGACTTGTCGACCGCAGGCGGCGACTTGTCGTCAGCCGGCGCGTTGTCGCCTGAGGAAGCGTTCGGCGGCGGCGAACCGAACAGCCCCTGCGCCGAGGCGCCGTTCAGCCCCGCGACCAGCATCGATGGTATCGACAGCGCCAGGACGAGACGACGAAGCACGGGATCACTCCGTCGAGGAGCCGCATCCCAGCGCGCTGAGCGTCCAGTCGCTGGTCTTGGAGGCGATGTCGGCGATCTTCCACTTGCCGTCCACTTTCTTCAGCGACCACACCATTTCACGTTTGGAGTCATCGCCTTCCGGGAAAAGATTGAAGTTTGCCGTCACCTCGGCGGTGTCGCCATTGACGGCCTCGGTGAGCTTTAACGTCTTCGACACGGTCTTCTGATCGAAATCCTGGGCGTCGAGGCCCGGGTCGAAATCGATGCAGGATACCTCGTCGGGCTTCTCCTTCTGCGCCTTGTCGTTGGCCGCGAAGAGCTTGGTGACCGGCTCGGTGAAGCGGTCGCGGTAATTCGCGTCCGCCTCGAACTTCACTGACGGCACGTAGAAGAACTTCACGGCCTTGGAAGCCGGCCCGGCGAGCGCCGCGGCGGGCAAGGCAATCGACATGGCAGCGGCCAGCACTATCGGTCTCATGCAGGATCTCCGGATGTTCGGCGGCGTGGTGGCAAGATCACCACCACGCATCCTGCATATCGGCTTTTTCGCGGCGCATGAAGTCCTTGCGCTGCCTGCCTCAGCTCTCCAGCCAGACGTTCTGGAAGTCCATCTTGTAGGTCTGGTGCATTGCGTAGTTCTTCACCTTCTTGTTCATGTGGCAGTAGAGCTTCTGCCAGAACGGCTGGATGATGACGCCGGAATCCTGCAGGATCTGCTCGACGTCCTTCATCACCTCCTTGCGCTTGGCGGGATCGGCCAGCGACAGCGCCTGCTTGAGCTTGGCGTCGAAATCCGGGTTGGAAAAGGCCGTTTCATTCCAGGCCTCGCCGCTGCGGTAGCCCAACGCCAGCACCTGGACGCCGAGCGGGCGCATGTACCAGATGGTCAAGGAATAGGGATATTTCGTCCAATCGTTCCAGAAGGTCGAGCCGGGCAGCACCGTGCGCTTCACTTTGATGCCGGCATCGCGCAACTGGCCGGCGATCGCGTCGCCGGTGTTCTTCTGCCACTCGTCCTCGACCGTGATCAGCTCGTGCTCGAAGTCGGCCTGTCCCGCGTCCGCCATCAGCTTCTTGGCGCCGGCGGCATCCCGGGTCTTTTTGGGCAGCGGATAGTATTCGGGATGGATCGGGCTGACGTGGTGGTTTTCGCCGACCGTGCCGCGGCCGGCGTAGCCGAGTTGCATGACGGCGTTGTTGTCGACGGCCATCTGCAGCGCGTTGCGGACCCGTTGGTCGTCATAGGGCTTGTGCGTGATGTTGGTGCGGGCAACCAGCGTGGTCGCCGTCGCGACCTCCGATTTCACCAGATCCATCTTGTCGAGGGCGTCGATAAAGTCGGCCGGCGTTTCGAAATCGAGGTCGATTTCGCCGGAATCGAAGGCATTCAGCGTGGCGTTGAAGTCGGTGCCGTAGTCGATGAACTCGACGCCGTCGAGCGGCGCTTCGCCACCCCACCACTTGCCGTTCTCGCGGCGCTTGACGACCGCTTTCTGGCCGACATCGTAGGAGACCAGTTCGAACGCTCCGGTCCCGATCGGCTTCTTGATCGGGTCGGCGCCATCCTTGTCGAAGTCGCGATGCACGACCAGCGCCGGATAGTCGGTGAAGCCCGGTATGATCGCGATATCGGGTTCGGACAGCTTCAGTTTGACCGTGTGGTCGTCGACCTTGGTGATAGCGCCGTCCTTCGCCTTACCGGTCTTTGGGTCGACCAGCGCGCCGACGCGTGCCGCCATGGAATTGCCGGAAGCCCCCTTCTCGCACCAGCGGTTCAGATTGGCGACCACGTCGTCGGCGTTGAAGGCATCGCCATTGTTCCAGGTGACGCCCTTGCGCAGATGCAGCGTGTATTCGGTGGCGTCGTCATTGACGTCCCAGCTCTCGAGCAGCACCGGTTCGAAAGTGAACTGGTGGGTGTAACGCACGAGCGGCTCCAGCCAACTGCGGGTGACGTTTGCCATCTCTGTCCAGTCATAGGTGCGCGGATCCTTCTGCGCCTTGACCGACATGGAGACATGCAGCGTTCCACCCTTTTTCGGCTCCTCGGCCAGGGCTTTTGTCGGCGCGGCAAGGCCGATCATGCCATAGGCGAAAGCCGTCGATGCGCCGAAGGTGCTCGCCAACGCCAGGAATTCACGCCGGTCCATGCGGCCCGCGCGCGTCTCTTGCGCCATCGCCTCGATGGTGGCGGGGACTCGATCACCGTTGCTTCTGAAAAGTGTCATTTTCTTTCTCCCATTGGTTCGGCGGGTTCTTCGCCCGCTCTCTGTTAACTAACGCTGTCAGGCAGCTTTTCCTCGCGCCGCGCGATCAAATCCTTGAGACCTTCGGCGACGCCCTCGTCGAGCTTCGGCTCCTGATAGTCCGCAAGCATGTTGCGCGCCTTCTCCCGACCCCGCGTGTCGTGGTCCTTCGCCCCTTCGGCGCTCCACTGCTCGAAGGAGTTGAAGTCCATTATACTCGGCATGAAGAAAGCGCGCTCGAAATGCTCGAGCGTGTGCTGCGTGCCGAGGAAATGCCCTTGCGGACCGACCTCGCGGATCGCGGCAAGAGCGTCCTTGAAATCGTCGAACGAGACGCCGCCGGCATATTTGTACCAGCCGATGAGCTGCTCGCAGTCGGTGGCGAATTTCGAGTAGCCGCAGGTAAGGCCGGCCTCGAGCCAGCCGGCGGAGTGCCAGATGTAATTGGCGCCGGCGAGGATCGCAGCATGCATCAGCATGTTCGCCTCGTATCCGGCCTGGGCGTCGTTGAGCTTGGAGCCGACATGGAAGCCGGAGGTGCGCCACGGCAGTTTGTATTTTCTCGCCAGCGCGCCCATCAGATACATCATCTGGGCGGCTTCCGGCGTGCCGCCCATCGGGGCGCCGGTCTTCATGTCGACCGTCACCATGAACTGGCCGTAGATCTGCGGCGAACCGGGACGGATGAGCTGGGTGAAGGCGACGCCCGCAAGCGCCTCGGCGTTGACCTGCGCGACCGCGCCGACGGCGGAAGCCGAGGTCGAGGCGCCGCACAGCGCGAAGGGCGCCAGGATGAGCGGCTGGTTGTGACGCGCATAGACCCGCATGGCGTCGAGCATAGTGGCGTCCCACACCAGCGGCGAATTGCAGTTGGTGATCGCCACCAGCACCGGATTGTCGCGGACGAAGTCCTCACCGAAGACGATGCCCGCCATCGCCATCGTATCCTCGGCCCGCTCCTTCGACGTCACGATGCCCATGAACGGCTTGTCGGAGTGCCTGAGCGCCGAATGGATGATGTGGAGGTGCCGCTTCGGCACCGGGATCTCCATCGGCTCGCAGATGATCGAGCTCGAGGAATGCAGCGCCGGCGCCATGTAGGCGAGCTTATGGAAATTGTTGAGGTCGGCAAGCGTGCCGTAGCGCCGCTTGTTGTCGAGGTCGCGCACATAGGGCGCGCCATACATCGGCACGAAGATCGAGTTCTTGCCGCCGACGCGAACTGTGCGCTCGGGGTTGCGCGCGTTGAGCGTGAACTCCGGCGGGACCTTCGAGACGAGCTCCATCAGGAGCGCGCGGTCGATACGGACACGCGTTTCCTTGACATCGGCGCCCGCCGCCTTCCAGAGCGTGATCGCCTCGTCGTCACGGAATTCGCAACCCACCTCCTCGAGGATCTTGAGCGATTCCTGATGGATCAGTTCCACTGCTTCGTCGGGGACGATCTCGTAGGCGGGAATCTGCCGGACAAGGGTCGGAAACGATGCGACCGGCGCGCTTCTCAGCGCCTTGCGCCCAAGGCGGCCGCCGCCGCGACGGTGGGTCGGTTCAGTCAATTCAGCGGCCGGTGCGTTCATGGAGCCTCCTTCTTCCCGCTATGGCAAGTTAGCGAGACAAAATATGGCTGTGACGCTGGAAAATCCTGATCTCTTGTATAAGCTCTCCTTATGCGAAGCCTACGCCACCTCCTGCCCTCGGCCGGCAGCCTGATCGTCTTCGAGGCGGCGGGCCGACTGTCGAGCTTCACCGCCGCCGGGCGAGAGCTCGGCATGACGCAGGCGGCCGTCTCCTACGCGGTGCGCGGGCTGGAGGAACAGCTCGGCGCCAAACTCTTCCAGCGCCGCCACCGCCAGGTGATCCTGACGGAGGCAGGCGAGCGCTTCCATGCCGATGTCTCGCTGGGCCTGTCGCATATCCGCAAGTCGGCCGAAGACCTTCGCCTGCAGGCAACCGGCGGCCATGTGACGCTTGCCGCCTCGACCGCCTTCGGCTCGTTCTGGATGATGCCGCGCCTGCAGCAGTTCCGCGACGAGCTGCCTGGCATCGATCTGCGCATCCAGACCGCCGACCGCGACCTCGACATCATCGCCGAAGGCATCCCGCTCGGCGTGCGGGGCGGCGAGCCGCGGGGGTGGATGGACTATCACTCGCTGCCCTTGGCCGACGAGGAGATCTTCCCGGTCGCCGGCCCCAGCTATCTGGCCAAGTTCGGCATGCCGAGGACCGTCGCGGAACTGGCCACGCACCGGCTCATCCACCTCGAGGAGCCTTATCGCGAGGCCGCGAACTGGGACGAGTGGTTCGCGTCCGCCGGAACCAATCTTCGCAACGCCGAGCGCGGGCTGCGCATCAACGATTACGCCCTGGTGATCCAGGCGGTCATGGAGGGACAAGGCATCGCGCTCGGCTGGCGCCATCTCGTCGAGCGCCTCGTGGCCTCCGGCCTGCTGGTGCCGGTGACCGACCATGTGCTGAGGACCGGCATCGTGTTCTATGTGATTTGGCCGAAGAACCGCGAGCTCAGCGACAACGCGCGCAAGGTCAGGGACTGGCTGGTGGCGCAGGCGTGAAGTAGCCCCTCCCCCGCTGCACTCGAATCCGCCTATAATCGCCCAATGCCCATCCGCCAGCTTTCCGAAACAATGATCAACCAGATCGCCGCCGGCGAGGTGATCGAGCGTCCGGCGAGCGTGGTGAAGGAGCTGGTGGAGAACGCGCTGGATGCCGGCGCAAGCAGAGTCGAGATCGTCACCGCCGGCGGCGGGCTTTCGCTTATTCGCGTCACCGACGACGGTTCCGGCATTCCCGAGCGGGAACTGGCGCTGGCGGTTGCCCGCCACTGCACCTCGAAGCTCTCCGACGACATACACGACATCCGCTCGCTGGGGTTCCGCGGCGAGGCGCTGCCGTCGATCGGCTCGGTGGCGCGGCTGTCGATCCGCTCGCGCACGGCCGCCGGCGACAGCGCGGCCGAGATCGGTATCGAGGGCGGCCGCGTGTCGGCCGTAAAGCCGGCGGCGGCGAACCGTGGCACGACGGTCGAGGTGCGCGACCTCTTCTTTGCCACGCCGGCGCGGCTCAAATTCATGAAGGGCGAGCGCGCCGAGAGCTCGGCGACCAGCGACGTGGTGAAGCGCATCGCCATCGCCTTCCCGGCCGTGCGCTTCACGCTCGCCGGCTCCGACCGCTCGACGCTCGAATTGCCGGCGACCGGCGACACGCCGGAAGGCCGCCTCGCCCGCGTCGCGCAAGTGATGGGCAAGGATTTTCCCGACAATGCGATTCCCATCGATGCCGTGCGCGACGGCGTGCATCTTGCCGGCCACGTCTCGATCCCGTCCTACACGCGGGCCAATGCGCTGCAGCAATATGCCTATGTCAACGGCCGGCCGGTGCGCGACAAGCTGATCGCCGGCGCGATCCGTGGCGCCTTCGCCGACGTGCTGCCGCGCGACCGGCATGCGGTCACGGTGCTTTTCCTTTCGCTCGATCCGGCGACCGTCGACGTCAATGTCCACCCAGCCAAGGCCGATGTGCGCTTCCGCGATCCGGGCTTGGTGCGCGGGCTGATCGTCGGCGCCATCCGCGAGGCGCTGGCCGGCGCCGGCATCCGCGCCGCGACCACCGGAGCCGCCGGCATGATGGCGGCGTTCCGGCCCGGCGCGGCACCCTATTCGCATCCGGGGCCGGCCAATGGCCATCGCAGCTACGAGGCGGCCTATCGCGCCTCCGGCTCCAGCGGCTTCGACCATGGTTCGAATTTGGCGCGCTCGCCGCAGCGGCCGCTCGACATGAGCTACGGCGAGGCAATGCCGCGACCGAACGGTTTCGCGGAAAACGACCAGGCGGCCTTCGAAACCGGACCGCTGGCCAGTGCCGATGCCCGCGCCGGTACCGCGGAGCCGGCCGAAGCGCTGCTCGGCATGGCGCTGGGCGCCGCGCGCGCGCAGGTGCACGAGAACTACATCGTCGCCCAGACAAGGGATTCGCTTGTCATCGTCGACCAGCATGCCGCGCATGAGCGGCTAGTCTATGAGGCGCTGAAGAACGCGCTCAATTCGCGCGCCGTGCCATCGCAGATGCTGCTCTTGCCCGAGATCGTCGACCTGCCGGAAGAGGATGCCGAGCGGCTGGCGATGCATTCCGACACGCTGGCCAAATTCGGCCTCGGGCTGGAGCGCTTCGGGCCGGGCGCGGTTGCGGTGCGCGAGACGCCGTCGATGCTTGGCGAAACCAATGTGCAACAGTTGGTGCGCGATCTGGCCGACGAGATCGCCGACAACGATACGGTCGAAACCCTGAAGGAGCGGCTGGACAAAATTGCCGCGACCATGGCCTGCCACGGTTCGGTGCGCTCCGGCCGCCTGCTCAAGGCCGAGGAGATGAACGCGCTGCTGCGCCAGATGGAGGCGACGCCAGGATCCGGCACCTGCAACCACGGCCGCCCGACCTATATCGAGCTCAAGCTCGCCGACATCGAAAGGCTGTTCGGGCGGCGGTGAAGGCTTCTGGCTATGCCCCCTCACCGGTCGCTTCGCGGCCTCGTTTCACAGGAACGAGGAACCCAAGCTTTTTGAGGTCGCCTTGTGCAACGGATCGTAATTCTTGGAAATGCCGGAAGCGGCAATTCAACCCTTGCAAGGAAAGTGGGCGAACGGCTGAAATTGCCGATCGTGCATTTAGACGGATTGTTTTGGGGACCTGGTTGGAGCAAACCTCAATATGAGGTTTTCCGCGCCCGCGTCAGCGAGGCCATCTCGGGTTGCGGCTGGGTGTGCGAAGGAAACTATTATCAGCAGACATTCGATCTAAGGCTTCCCCGGGCGGATCTCGTTGTCTGGCTCGACACCCCTCGCATGACATGTCTGAGCCGGGTCTTATTGCGTAGCGCATTGAACCAGCCTCGGCCTGACCTTCCGGCAGGATGCATCGAGAGGCTGGATAAGGAGTTTTATCGTTTCTGCGCTACATCTGGAATTTCGATCGTAACAGTCGACCGCTCATCGAGCAGGAGCGTCTGGTGAGGGGACCGCACGTGCCGGTGATGAGATTGCGTGGCACCCGTCAGATTTCAGACTTCATAAGTTCGCTTGCTGGCTAACCAACGCGCTGGACCGGGTGGCCGCCTTGTTTCAAGAAAACCTTCCAACCCTCTGATTCAGCGTTTCAAATTCACCACGATGACACCCCCCAGCGCCAGCGCGCCACCGACGATGCCGAGCAGGCTCGGCACTTCGCCCAGCCAGAAGAAGCCGATCAGGGCGGAAGTCGGCGAGACCAGGTAGAGGAAGTTCGAGGCGCGCGCGGCCGGCAGGCGGGAAAGCGCGGTTGCCCAGGCCGCATAGGCGATCATCGAGGGCACGATGCCGAGATAGATGGCGGCGCCGAGGCCGGCGGTATCGGCGATGGCGGCCTGCCTGAACGCTTCCGGCAGGAAGGGCGACAGGCACAGCGCGCCGAGCACCATGTTGGAAGCGGCGATCGTCAGCGGATGATGGCGGGCAAAGAGCGGCTTCTGGACGATGGTGTTGACCGCCGAACACAACGCGGAGCCCAGCACAAGCAGCGCGCCGGCGTTGAAACGCAGGCCATGCCCGTCGGCCACCGCGATGATGCCGATACCGGTGAAGGAGATCACCGTGCCGAACCAGGCAAGACGCGAGAACCGCTCGCCGAGCAGCGCCATCGCCATGATTGCCGTGAAGATGGGGCTGACATTGATGATGAAGCCGGCGGCACCCGCCGACACGGTCAGCTCGCCGAAATTGAGCATGGCGGTGTAGAGCGCCACGAAGATCGCGCCGCCGAAGCCGAAGCGCCACAGCTCATCGACCCTGGGGAGCGCCGGGCGCTTGACGGCCAGGAAGATCGCCGCCGGCACGGCGGCGATGGCAAAGCGCAGCGCGCCGAGTTCCAGCGGCTGGAAGGCGGCGAGGCCGGCACGGATCGCCGGGAAGGCAGACGCCCAGCCGAGCACCGTCAGCGCCACCGCGATCGCCGCGGTGGTGTCCATGCGCTGTGTCTCATTCAACGTGCCGGTGTAAGCGCTCATTGCCGAATCCTCGTCTTTCAGTGTCATGGAGGGAGAAAACGCTATTGCCGGCCGATTGACAAACGAGCAATTCGAGGGTCAGCTGTGAACATGGATCACAGCTCGAACCAGATGCTGCCGCTGGAAACCTTGCGCGCCTTCGACGCGGCGGCGCGCACCGGGAGCTTTTCCGCCGCGGCCGAAAAGCTCAACCTCACGCATGGAGCGGTAAGCCGCCAGATCGCCAAGCTGGAGGACTGGCTGGGGCTCAAGGTGTTCGAGCGCAACGCGCGTGGCGTGACGCTGACCAACGAGGGCAACCGGCTGCATCTTCGCACCACAGAGGCCTTCGCGCTGATCTCGGTCAATTCCGACCGCTGGGTGGAGCCACGCGGCACCGCCGTGGTGCGGCTTGCCTCGATCCCCTCGGTCAGCGGCCTCTGGCTGATGCCGCGCATGGCGGCGCTGGAAAACAACCCGACCCGGCTGCGCATCGTGCTCGACGTCGACAACCGCCAGGCCGATCTCGCCGACGAAGGCATCGACCTTTCGGTGCGGTGCGGGCGCGGCCGCATTCCGGGTCGCGTCTCGGTGCAGCTTTTCGAAGAGCACATTTTCCCGATCGCGTCGCCGGAGCTGGCGAAGGAGATTGGGCGAGGCGACCCGGCACGGCTGCTCAAATTCCCGCTGATCAACGATTCCGACGCCTCCGGCTGGCGCGCCTGGTTCGCGGCGCAGGACGTGGACTACCGCCCGCGCCCGCAGGACCGGCGCTTCGAGGATTACAATCTTGTGCTCGACGCGGCGGCGCACGGGCTGGGCGTCGCACTGGCGCGGCCGCCGCTGACGCAGGACCAGTTGAAGTCGGGCCGGATCGTCGGCGTTGACGAGCGGGTCGCGCTCAATCCGGTGTCCTACTGGCTCGATCGCCCGGTCGGGCGGCCACGCGCCGCCGCCGCCGATCTCGCCCGACGCATCGCGGAACAGGCGAGGCTGGCGCCGGAGAAGCTCGAAGCCTTCCTGCAAGACGACGACTAGAGCTTTGTTTTTACGCAATTCCGGACGGAAAACCGTTGCCCACTTTTCCTGGAATTGCTTTAGATCGGCCGGATCAGCGCAGCAGCATCAGCACGATTGTGGTGGTCGCAGCCGAGACGATTGCTGTCACAATGGATATCGTCCACAGCGACACCTGGCCGGGTTCGGATCGCGGGGCATGACCCGCCGGCCGGGCCGCCGTACGTCCCGGTTGCGGCGCGTTGGCGTTGGCCGCGGCCAGTACCGATGAAGCAAGAGCCGGCGAGAACGAAGAGGGCGGCGGAGTTGGCGCTACCCTCGCCGTGTTGTCGGCGGCTGGCGGCTGTGTCTGGGTCGCCGAATGCTGATCGGCACCGGCTGTCGGCGTACGAGCCTGGGCCCTCGCCGATGCGTCATCAGTGCCGGCATCCGGCTCCATGACGGCTTTGTAGGCGTTCTCGATTTCCGCGGACGACAAGCGCTGCGACGATTGAGCGGGCGGCTTGGCCAGGGAGCTGTTCAGCGCCTGCGCGGCGAACTGCGCCGATTGCGCCATAGCGGGCGCCGGCGGCTGGACGAGCACCTTGACCAGCGCGGCGGTCGCCGGATCGACCTTGGCCGAGGGCACCGGCTGCGGGGTGAGCACCTCCTTCAGCAGCGACGTCATGCTGGCATTGGTGATGTCCATGGCGCTTCCTGACAACCATCGTGCCACACGGCAATATTACATGAGCATTGCGCCAAGCTTGACCTTGTCCGCGATTTGTGGCGATTGAACCCCGATGAACTTAAGCGCCATTTCATGATGAACCGTTTTGAAGGCCCCGGCGGCAAGGAAGCGCGCATCCGCTATCTCGACGGCGACTTCCAGGTGACGAGCCCCGGCTCGTTCGTGCGCTGCGCCGTGACCGGCGAGAGCATTCCGCTGGACGAGCTCAAATATTGGAGCGTCGCCAGGCAGGAGCCTTATGTGAACGCGACAGCATCGCTGCGCCGCGAAATCGAGATGCATCCGGAATTACGCAGCCGGTAATAGGCCCTCCGTTCGTTACCCGCGCATCTTGCGCTGGCGCCAGGCGTCGAGCGTCTCGTTGATGATGCGCTCCGGCACGTGGTCTAGCTCGAACACGGCGTCGATCTCAAGCACGTCGAGCTGCTCGATGAACCCGGCGGGTGCGGCGGCGTGGCGGAGCCGCGCGGCGTCCTTGGCGGTGGTGACGAGGCGCAGCCCCTCGCGCCGCGCAAGCGCTGCCAGATCGGCGAGCTCGTCCGCGGCGTAGACATGATGGTCCGGGAAGGCGCGCGACAGCGCGACCTCGCCGCCGGCAGCGCGCACCGTGTCGAAGAATTTTTCCGGATGGCCGATGCCGGCAAAGGCAAGGAAGCGGCCGCCGGTAAAGCGCGCCGGGTTCGCAGGCTCGACATGCGCCAGGAAGATCGGACGACCGGCGCGTGCCGCCTGACGCACCACCTTATCGGCGGCACTCCCCTCGCCCATCTTGAGCAGGCCGCTGGTGAAGACCAACTGGTCGACGACCTTGGCCCTGAGCGGCCCGCCGGGAATGACGCGGCCGTTGCCGATGCCGAAGCGCGCGTCGACCACGACCAGCGCGTAGTCGATATGGATGCGCGCCGACTGGAAGCCGTCGTCCATGATCAGGAAGTCGCAGCCGTGCTGTTCCATCAGCAGCCTCGCGCCGGCGGCGCGGTTGGCCGTCACCGCCACCGGCGCATGTTCGGCGAGCAGCAGCGGCTCGTCGCCGACATGCTTGGCGGCATCGTAATGCGCATCGACGACATGCGGCTTGGCGAAGGAGCCGCCATGGCCGCGCGACAGGAAGCCCGGCGTAAGCTGCATGCGCTTTGCCTGTTCCGCCAGCGCGATGGCGACCGGCGTCTTGCCGCTGCCGCCGACGGTGAAATTGCCGACGCAGAGCACAGGTGCGGCGACCTTCTCGCGCGGCGCATGCCGCATGCGGCGGCCGGCCACCATCCCGTAGACCGCCGACGCCGGCGACAGCGCCAGCACGCGCCAGTCCGGCTTTTCCCACCAGAAGGGCGGCGCTTCGCTGGTCATGGCGCTGGTTCCGCGCAATTTGCGTTCGCGCCTGATCCTCTCCCAAAATCGATTCCGATTTTTGGAGCCATGCGCTAGCGCCCGTTGGCGCCTTTCAGGCGCGACTTGACGACCAGTGGCTGGATGTAGGGCTCGAGCGACTTCAGCGTGCGGGCGAGCGCACCGCGCATCTCGTCGACGGTCGCGGCGCCCGCCGCCATCATCTCGTGGCGCGCCGCCTCGTTAGTCAAAAGGAAATTGACGGCTCCGGCCAACATGTCGCGGTCGCGCACCAGCTTGGCGCCGCCACGGTCGAGCAGGCGCTGATAGGCCTCGCGGAAATTCTGCACGTTGCGGCCGGCAAGCACCGCCGTGTCGAGCATCGCCGGCTCCAGCGGATTCTGCCCGCCCTCGGAGGTCAGCGAACGGCCGACGAAAGCGATCTCTGTCAGCCTGAGATACAGACCCATCTCGCCGATCGTGTCGCCGAGCAGTATATCGGTGTCGGGCGAGATCCGGTCACCCTTGCTGCGGCGCGCCACGTTGAGCCCCATCCCGGAGATCTGCGCGGCAAGCGCATCGGCGCGGTCGGGATGCCGCGGCACGACGATAGTCAACAGACTGGGATGCCGCCTGTGCAGGGTCGCATGGACTTCCGCCGCGACGACCTCCTCGCCATCATGGGTCGAGATCGCCGCCCAGGTCGGGCGCCCGCCGATCTGGCGCTGCAACGTCGCCAGCGCACGCTCGTCGACCGGGGGCGGATTGGTGTCCACCTTGAGATTGCCGGAGACGGTGACCGGCCGGGCGCCCAGCACGCGGAACCGCTCGCCGTCGACATCCGACTGGGCGACGACATGGGCAAGGTTCTCGAACAGCGCCTCGGCGACGCTCGCGCGTTTCTTCCACGACCTGAAGGAGCGGTCCGACAGCCGCCCGTTGACCAGGACCTGCGGCACGTTGCGCGCCCCGAGCTCCAGGATGGTCATCGGCCAGATCTCCGATTCGGCTATGATGGCCAGCTCCGGCCGCCAGTGATCGAGGAAGCGGCTCACCGCGGGCTTGAGGTCGAGCGGTACATATTGGTGGATGATGCGGCTGCCAAGCCGCTCGTCGGCGACTTTGGCCGAGGTCACGGTGCCGGTGGTCAGCACGACGTTGACGCCATAGTCGAGTATGCATTCGACCAACGGCACGACGGCGATCGTCTCGCCGACGCTCGCGGCGTGGATCCAGATCACAGGGCCTTCCGGCCGAGGCCGGCCGGCGACGCCGTAGCGCTCGCGGCGGCGAACGCGGTCTTCCTTGCCGCGCGAGGCGCGCCAGGCGACATAGGGTCCGATCAGCGGATAGGCGACGGCCCCCGCATAACGGTAGGCCGTCAGCGCTGCGCGCGCCCAGCGCTCGCTCATTTCGCGCCGTCCACGAGGCGATAGGCCTCGGCCGTTGCGGCGTTGAGCGAGGCGGTGACCTCCTGGCGCTTGCGCTCCATCTCGGCGTCGTCGGCATCGGCGGGCACGAAGACGGGCGTGCCGACGATGACCGCGGAGCGGCCGAAGGGCAGATTGATGGTGGTTTTGTCCCAGCTCCTTTCCAGCACCTTGCGGCGGCTGGTGGCGATCGCCGAGGGCAGGATCGGCCTGCCGGAAAGCCTGGCCGAGGGCAGGATCGGCCTGCCGGAAAGCCTGGCCAGGAGCACGATGCCCAGGCCAGCGTCGCGCGGCGTGCCATGCGGGATGTCGGCGATCATGGCGACATTCTTGCCCGCGACCAGCGCTTTCTTGAGCGCGATCAAGGCCTTGGCACCGCCTTTGTCGAGATGCTTCGAACTGTCGCGGCCACCCGATCCGCGCACCGCCTCGATGCCGAATTTCTCGATCATCAGCGCGTTTAGCTCGGCATCGGCGCTGCGCGAGACCATGGCAACCAGCGGCCGACCCTTGGGATAGTAGGCAGGCGTGAGCAGATGCTGGCCGTGCCACAGCGCGATGATGCCCGGCTCGAGATGCGCATAGGCGCCGCCGGCGACCTGGGTCGAGCCTTTGACCAGCGGGCTGGTGATGCGAATCAGGCGCACGAACCAGGCGAACAGGCCGGCGATGAAATTCTTGACGAATCGCGACTGGGCGAGCGGCTCGCGGATGCGGCGCCACAGCGTGCGCGTCCCGCCCCGCCCGGCGGCGCGCCCCGTCGCCCCTTTCACCGCTTCATGCTCCATCGATGTCAACCGGCTACCTTTGTTTCCGGGTCGAGCAACCGGTGCAGGTGAACGACGAAATAACGCATATGGGCATTATCGACGCTGGCCTGCGCCTTTGCCTTCCAGGCGGCGTGCGCCGATTGATAGTCGGGGTAGATGCCGACGATGTCGAGCGCGTCCAGGTCACGGAACTCGGTTCCACCCAGTTTTTTCAGCTCGCCGCCGAACACCAGGTGCAAAAGCTGTTTCTTTCCGTCTTCCACGGCCATGCCGATCCTTCGTAGATTCATGAGTTTTGTGACAGGTCTAGACCAAAGCAGCCGTTTTTGGAACTATCGACCGGCTCACCCTTCGTCAGCTCCGGCGATGACGCCGGCAAGAATGCCCAGCAGTTCGCCGCTGCCGGCGGCGAGCGCGCCGTGGTTGATCACCTCGCCGGCATAGCGTGGCCGCTCCCCGCCGCGGTCGAGCAAGGCGCCGCCGGCTTCGTTGAGGATCAGGTCGGCGGCGGCGATGTCCCAGTCATGTGCGCGCGGCTTGACGAAGGTCGCGTCGATCTTGCCATTGGCGATCATCGCCAGCCGGTATGCGAGCGAAGGGATATAAGGCGTGCGCCGCAGCCTCCCTTGCCAGGCTTCCGGCATGCGGTCGACCAATGGCTTCGGCCCGCCGATCTCGACAGTGTCACCGAGCGGGCGAACATGGATGCGCTTGCCGTTGAGAAAAGCGCCCTCGCCGGGCAGCGCCCAGTAGGTCTCATGCTTTGCCGGGCATTCAAGCACGCCGGCCAGCGCGCGGCCGTCCTCGACCACGGCGACGCTGACGCACCAGGAATGCAGTCCTTCGAGAAAGCCCCTCGTTCCGTCGATCGGATCGACGACGAAGGTGCGGCGGGCCGAAAGCCTCGCATGATCGTCGGCGGTCTCCTCCGACAGCCAGCCGTAATCCGGGCGCTCCTTTAGCAAGGTCTCGCGCAGATAGCCGTCCGCGGCATGGTCTGCCTCGCTAACCGGAGAGGTGCCGCCCTTCATCCACACCTGCGGGTTGTTGCCGAAATAGCGCATGGCGATGGCGCCGGCCTCGCGGGCGGCGTCACGAAGCAGGGCGAGGTCCCCGCGTGCCCCGGTTGAGATGACCGCGTCAGGCACCGGCAAGGGTCATCCCCTCGATCAGCAGCGTGGGCGCGGCGGTGCCGAAATTGCGGTCGAGGTCGCTTGCCGGCACCATGTTGAGGAACATGGTCTTCAGGTTCGAGGCGATCGTCACCTCGGCCACCGGATAGGCGAGCGCGCCGTTCTCAATCCAGAAGCCGGAAGCGCCGCGGCTGTATTCGCCGGTCACCATGTCGACGCCCTGGCCGAACACCTCGGTGACGTAGAAGCCGCGCTTCAGCGAGGCGATGAGCTCCTCCGGCGCGCGTTCGCCGGGCTCGATGGCGAGATTGGTCGAGGACGGCGAAACCGAAGAAGCGCTGCGCGAGCCGCGACCGTTGGTGACGAGACCGAGCTCGCGCGCAGCCGAGGTGGACAGGAACCAGTGGTTGAGCACGCCCCTATCGACCATCAAAAGCTTCTCGCCCTCGACGCCTTCGCCGTCGAAGGGACGCGAGGCCTGCCCACGACGCCGCAGCGGCTCGTCGGTGACGGTGATCGCCGTCGAGGCCACCTGCTTGCCCATCATGTCGCGCAGGAAGCTTGTCTTGCGCGCCACAGCGGCGCCGTTGATGGCGCCGGCGAGATGGCCGGCGATGCCGCGCGCCACGCGCGGATCGAACACGACATCGATCGGGCCGGTCGCGGCTTTGCGGGCGCCGAGGCGGCGCACGGCGCGCTCACCGGCCTTGCGGCCGATATCTTCCGGCGCGTCGAGATCGGCGAAATGCTGGCGCGAGGAGAATTCATAGTCGCGCTCCATCGCCGTGCCCTCGCCGGCAATGACGCTGGTCGAGCGCGAGAAGCGCGAGGCGACATATTGGCCGAGGAAGCCATGCGAGGTGGCGAGCACAAGGCCGCCAAGCCCGGCGCTGGCGCCGCTGCCGGCCGAATTGGTGACGCCCTTGACGGCAAGAGCCGCCGCTTCCGCCGCTAGCGCCGCTGCCTTCAACTGGTCGGCCGACACCTCGGTCGGATCGAAGAGATCGAGATCGCGAGAATTGCGGGCGAGCAGCGCCGGGTCGGCGAGGCCTTGATACGGATCCTCGGGCGAGACTTTCGCCATGGCGACGGCGCGCTCGGCAAGCGCCTTCGGATCGGAGGCGGCGGTGGCCGAGACGCTCGCCACGCGCTGGCCGACGAAGACGCGAAGCGAGACATCCTCGCTCTCGGACGATTCGGTGCCCTCGACTTTGCCCAGCCGCACTGACACGCCGGCCGAACGGCCACGCACCGCGACCGCGTCGGCGGCGTCCGCTCCGGCGCGCTTGGCCGCCTCGACGAGCGCTGCGACGCGGTCGGTCAGTTTCGCTGCGTCGAGCGTGTCGGTCATGCGGTTGGTCCTGTTTGTTCAAGCTGTCCGGAGGGCGGATGCTGCCCGCACCATCTATTGTTCCACTGCCGCTTGTGCAATGGCGGATGCGGCAATCTCAAGGCAATCGCCGTGTTCGTGCGGGAAGCTTTGCCGAAGCGGCATCAAATCGACGAGAGGCTAGCCTGCCACCGGCGCCCAGATTACATCCTCAACCTTCTGTGCTCCCGTCGCCAGCATCACCAGCCGGTCGAAGCCGAGCGCCGAGCCGCTGGCTTGCGGCATGATGGCCAATGCCGAGAGGAAATCCTCGTCCAGCGGATAGCGCTCGCCATAGACGCGCTCCTTCTCGTCCATCTCGGCGACGAAGCGGCGGCGCTGCTCGGCCGGATCGGTGAGTTCACCAAAGGCATTCGCAAGCTCGACGCCGCAGCAATAAAGCTCGAAGCGCTCGGCGACGCGCGGATCCTCCGCGCTCGGCCGGGCAAGGGCTGCCTCCGACACCGGATAGCCGCAGAGGATGGTGGCCCGGCCCTGCCCCAGCGCCGGCTCGACCTTTTCGACCATCACCCGGCTGAACAAGTCGGCCCAACTGTCGTCGGGCGCGGTGCGCAGGCCGGCGCGAACCAGCGCCGCGTGGAGCGCCTCGCGGTCGGTGCTGCCGTCGACGGCGACAGTCGCCAGCAGGTCGATGCCGGCATGGCGCATGAAGGCTTCCGCCACGCTCAATCGCTCCGGTTCGGCGAAAGGATCGGCCTCGCGGCCGCGGAAGCGGAAGCTTTTGGCGCCGGCCCTTTCGGCGGCGAGCGCCAGGAATTCGACGCAGTCGGCCATCAGGCGCTCATAAGTTTCGCCGACGCGGTACCATTCGAGCATGGTGAATTCGGGATGGTGGAGCGGCCCGCGCTCGCGGTTGCGGTAAACAGCGCCCAGGCTGAAGATGCGCTTCTCGCCGGCGGCAAGCAGCTTCTTGCAGGCGAATTCCGGCGATGTATGGAGATAGAGCGGCTGTCCTATCCCATCCGGTCCGATTGCCTCGGTGGCAAAAGCGGCAAGATGCGCCTCGTTGCCGGGCGAGACCTGCAGCGCGGCCGTCGTCACCTCGACGAAGTCACGGTCGGCGAACCAGCCGCGCAAGGCGGCGGCGATGGCATTGCGCGCCATGAGCCTTGGCCGGCGGTCGGCATGAATATGCGGCGTCCACCAGGGCGAAGCGCCGGTCATGAGCGGGAAAATCGCCGAGAAGACTGGCGGTTCGGCGCAAGATGCGCTAGGGCGCACGCGAAGGCCGCCGTCGCCGCTTCGCGGCAATCGACGCTTGCAGGCCGAAAAACTCGATTGGGATTGAATATCGTGGTCAAGGTCATCGCCAGTTCCTTACGCAAAGGCAACGTCGTCGATAAGGACGGCAAGCTCTATGTCATCCTCTTTGCCGAAAACATCCACCCTGGCAAGGGCACGCCGGTGACCCAGCTCGACATGCGCCGCATCGGCGACGGGGTGAAGGTTTCGGAGCGGTACCGCACGACCGAGATGGTCGAGCGCGCTTATGTCGAGGAGCGCGAGCACACCTTCCTCTATTCCGACGGCGAAGGCTTCCATTTCATGAACCCGGAAAGCTACGACCAGGTCGTGGCTACGGAAGGCGTGGTCGGCGACATGGCTCCCTATCTCCAGGAAGGCATGGCAGTGCAGCTGGCGCAGTTCAACGGCGTGCCGATCTCGCTGGTGCTGCCACAACGCGCCACTTTCGAGGTCGTGGAGACAGAGCCGGTCACCAAGGGCCAGACCGCGTCTTCCTCCTACAAGCCGGCCGTGCTTTCCAACGGCGTGCGCACCGCCGTGCCGCCGCATATCAGCGCCGGCACGCGCGTGGTGGTGATGACAGCCGACGGCTCCTATGTCGAGCGCGCCAAGGACTGACGTTTCCGCAGCGCTCCAGCTGCCACGGCTCGCCTGCGACCAGGCGGGCCGACCAACGGCATGTTTTGCCGGTCTGCTTTGCGGCTAACTTCGGCCGTATGGATCAGCTTTGGCGTTGCCTGAATGCTGATGTGAAGCAAAACCAGGAGTTGCTACCTGACCTTGACGACGACCTTGCCCTTGGCGCGCCCTGTTTCGACATAAGCCAGAGCCTCGTTGGCCGCTTCGAATGGAAAAACCCGATCGACAACCGGGTGGATCGCTCCGGATTCGATGAGAGCAGTGATCTTGCTCAGTTGATCACCCTGCGCCCACATGAAAAGGAACGAAAAACTCACGCCACGGCGCCTGGCTTTGGCCCGGATACCCCGGCTTAACAGGCGCAGTAACAGCCTCAGCACCGGGTTCAGTCCCTTCGCTCGGGCAAATTCGGGGTCAGGCGGACCGGAGATGGATATGAGCTTCCCACCCGGTTTCAGCACGTTCAGGGATTTTTCGAGCGTCTTGGCGTCCTGACTGTTTAGGACGACGTCGTAGCCCGACAGGACTTTGTCGAAATCGTCTTTCCTGTAGTCGACGACGACATCGGCGCCGAGCCCCTTGACCAGATCGGCACTCGCCGCGCTCGCAGTTGTTGCAACGGCCGCGCCGAGGTGCTTTGCCAGTTGGATGGCGAACGTCCCCACGCCGCCGGAGCCGGCCTGAATGAAGACCTTCTGCCCCTTCCTTAAACCTGCCCTTTCAACGAGCGTCTGCCAGGCGGTCAGGCCGACCAGCGGGATTGAGGCCGCCTCTTCCATGCTGAGGTTCTTGGGCTTCAAAGCCACGTCGGCTTCATCCATGGCAATGAACTCGGCGAATGTGCCAACCCGTCCATCGCGCGGCCGCGCGTAGACATCGTCGCCGGGTTTGAACTTGCGGACTTTCGATCCCACGCGGATAACCGTCCCAGCCACGTCGTGGCCCAGGATGAAGGGCCGGCGATAAGGCAGGATCAGCTTGAACTCTCCGGTTCTGACCTTGGAATCCAGAAGGTTCACGGCTGCTGCATGGATCTCGACCAGGACATCATTATCCCCGACGTTCGGCACTGGCATCTCGGCCAATCGCAAAATGCCCTCCTTGTTATATTTATCGACGACGAATGCTTTCATGGCAGTGACTTTCTGAAAAGTGTTTCTTGAAACAGTCGGCTCGGGAGAAGGCGTCAGGCATGGCGGAACGCCTTGGTTGCCAGTCGCATGTGCGTAAAATCCTTGGCCGAATTTGTTGTTCAGACCGGAAGGCGGAACTGCTTGCGCAAGCTCTTGTCGAATATGTCCGCAGGGGCAAAGCGGCGCAGCAGGCTGACCTGGCGCGCTGCCTTGCCGGCGGTGTAGCGCCGTCGCGGACGGGCATCGGTCGCTGCCTTGACGACCACCTTGGCCACTACTTCCGGCCGATCGGCTACAGGCATCACGTCGCGGAGGAGCGCTTCGAGCCCGGCTCTAGCCCGATCGTATTCCTTCAACAGGGAGTCCGGCTGGATTCCGTTCTGGTCGAAGACGGTGCGCACGAACGCCGGTTCGATGACCGAGACGCGGACATTGAAGGCACGAACCTCGTGGTCGAGCGATTCCGAATAGCCTTCGAGCGCGTGCTTGACCGCCGAGTAATGCGCTGAATACGGCGCCGGCACGAGTCCCAGCACTGAGCCGATGTTGACGATGCGCCCTTCGCCGCGCCGCCGCATCGACGGCAACACCGCATTGGTCATGCGGATGACACCGAACAGATTAACGTCGAACAGGGCCTGCACCTGTGGAACCGAGAATTCCTCGGCGCCTCCAAGCAGGCCGACGCCCGCATTGTTGACCAGGAGATCGATCCGGCCGGTTTGCGACAGCACCGTCGAAACGAGCGCGGTAACGGCCTCACCATCGGTCACGTCGCATGCCAGCATCGTCACCCCGTCCGGGCCATTGCCGGCTTTGCGGCGGCTTGTCCCGAAGACAGTAAACCCCGCCCGCGCCAATGCCTCGGCGCTGGCGCGGCCGATGCCCGAGGAGGCTCCGGTCACGATTGCAGTTCTTCCGGAATTCGCATTCATTTCGTTCTCCAAAATCATGAGGGCTAGCATTTTCACGTCGGTTGAATTACACTCATAATATCCAATTATGATCATAATGCAATAGCGAAAGGAATGGCTGCCATGCGCTACGAAAAGGGCCGGAAGGATGCCTCACGCGGCCGGATCATGGAGGTCGCCGCCGACCGCTTTCGTAGCGACGGCATCGCGGCGTCCGGCCTTGCGACCATCATGAGCGAGGCCGGGCTGACGAACGGGGCCTTCTATCCGCACTTTCAGTCCAAGGCGGAGCTCGTCCGTGAAAGCGTGGCGGCGGCCCTGGACGCGCAGTCGCATCAATTGCAGGAAGCACTGGCCACTGGCGGCCCGGAAATGGCCATAGATGCGTATCTATCGGCTGACCACCGGGACAATCCTGGAAAGGGCTGCGCTTCTGCCGCGCTGTTGCCGGAAATTGCACGGCAGCCGGCTGAAACGCGGGCCCTTTATGCCGAGCGCGTTCAATCCTTGATGCGACAGATAGCTGAAGCTCTGCCGCCGACGGAGGATCCGGAGGCCGTTGCGCTGGGCGTGTTTTCGACCCTCATCGGCGCGCTTCAACTGGCCCGCGCCATGGAAGGAACGGAATTGTCGGACCGCATCCTTTCGGCAGGGAAAGCTGCGGCACGGACGCTGATCCAACCGCTTCAGGAACAACTGGCGCCTTGAAGGTGGTGAGCCGGGCCAGTCATAGATCTGCTTTGGGCGCAAAGCGGTCCGCATCGCAGTGGCGGCTCAGTGGCCTTCCGCTCGCGGGCATCCACGCAGTCTAATTGGCCACACCATCAGGCGGCCATCTCCACCGGCAGGCCGGCGGCCTTCCATTCCGGCATGCCGTCCTCGAGACGGCGCGCGGAATGGCCGAGCGAGCGCAGCGCGGACACTGCTTCGAAGGACATCACGCACCATGGACCGCGGCAGTAGGCGACGACTTCGCGGTCGGCAGCGGCTCCCACAGACCAGACCTTGATTTCGCTGAGCGGGACATTGATCGCGCCGGGCACATGGCCGAGCGCGAATTCATCCGGCGGACGGACGTCGATCAGTGTCACCAGCCCGTCGCGCATGAGGGCCTGAAGTTCGTCCCGGCTTACGGGCAGCATCTGGTCTCGCGCGTCGAAATAGCCGCGCACGATACGGTCGACCTCGGCAACGTGCCGCTCGGCAACGGCACGCACCGACGCGAAGGCATCGAGCACGCTCTCATCCGCGAGCGCGTAGTGCACGAATTTGCCATCCCGCTCGGCCGAGACAATACCGGCACGGCGCAGCGCCTGCAGATGCTGTGAGATGTTGGCGACGGGTTGGCCGAGCTTTGCGGCAAGCGCTTCGACGCTGCGCGCGCCTTGCGCGAGGTGCTCGATCATCTCCAGGCGCAGCGGATGGCCGAGCGCCTTGGCGACGATCGCGAACTGCTCGTAAAGCGCCTGCTTCGGATTGCGGATTGACATCGACCTTTCAGCGACGCATCGTCATTCAATGAAATGATTGAATGACAGTTTCGACTTGCTGTCAAGCCGCGCGGCTCGCCCGCCGCGGCCGGCAGTGCGGAGGAAAAGCGATGATTCTCAGGCAGTTCCTGCATACCGATCCGGTCGCCGCCTCCTATCTGTTCGGCTGCGGCGGCAAGGCTTGCGCGGCCGTCGTCGATCCGGTCGGCGACATCGCGCCCTATGTCGAGGCGGCGCGCGCGACCGGCATGCGCATCCTCTATGTCGTCGACACACATATCCATGCCGACCATGTCTCGGCTGGACGGGCGCTCGCCGAGGCGACCGGCGCCGAATACGTGCTGTTCGAGGGCGCCGAGGCAGGCTTCCCGTTCCGTCGGGTGAAGGACGGCGAGGTGCTGGAGCTCGGCAACGTCACGGCCACCGTGATGCATACGCCGGGCCACACGCCGGAGCATTTGAGCCTGCTCGTCACTGACCGGACGCGGTCGGCCGAGCCCTGGTTCGTGCTCACCGGGCACACGCTGATGGTCGGCGATCTCGGCCGCACCGAGCTCGCCTCGAGCGCCGAGGACGGTGCCCGCGCGCTTTATGCCAGCGTGCGGCGCCTCAAGGAGCTGGCCGATCACATCGAGGTGCTGCCGGGCGCCTATTCCGGCTCGGTCTGCGGCCGCTCGCTGAGCGGCAAGCCGACATCGACGATCGGCTTCGAGCGGCGCTTCAACAAGGCCTTCCGTATCGAGGACGAGGACCAGTTCGTCGCCGCGATGACCGCCGACATCCCTCCCCCGCCGCGGGATGCCGCCCGCACCCGGGCCGCGAACGCTGGAGCCAAATCGTGAGCGCAGCGGCGCCGGCCGTTGCGCTCGGCCTCAAGGCCAACTGGAAGCAGTTCGCGCTCTTGGTGCTGATCAACGCCTTCGTCGGCGGCATGGTCGGCATCGAGCGGACCGTGGTGCCGCTGATCGGCGCGGAGGAATTCGGCGTCGCTTCCACCACGCTCGTCGTCTCCTTCATCGTCAGCTTCGGCGTGGTCAAGGCCTGCGCCAATCTCGTCTCCGGCCAGCTCGCCGACACATGGGGCCGCAAGCGCGTGCTGGTCCTCGGCTGGCTGTTCGGCCTGCCGGTGCCCTTCATCATCATCTGGGCGCCAAGCTGGGGCTGGATCGTCGCCGCCAACGCGCTTCTCGGCATCAACCAGGGGCTTGCCTGGTCGATGACGGTCATCATGAAGGTCGACCTCGTCGGGCCGAAATCACGCGGCCTCGCTGTCGGTCTCAACGAGTTCGCCGGCTATCTCGCGGTCGGCGTCACCGCCTTCCTCACCGGTTATCTGGCCAGCCGCTACGGGCTGCGCCCGGTGCCGATCTATCTCGGCGTCGGCTACGCGATGCTCGGGGCCGCGCTGTCGATCCTGCTCGTGCGCGACACGCGCGCGCATGTGCGGCTGGAACTCGCCAACGACGCGAAACAGGCATCTCCGCTCAGCTTCCGCGAGATCTTCATGCTGACCTCGCTCCGTGACCGCAATTTGTTCGCCGCCTCGCAGGCGGGCCTGGTGAACAATCTGAACGACGGCATGAGCTGGGGGCTTTTTCCGCTCTTCTTCGCCGCCAACGGGCTCGGCGTCGAGCGGATCGGCATCCTCAAGGCAGTTTATCCTGCCGTCTGGGGCGTCTTCCAGGTCGCGACCGGGCCGCTCAGCGACCGGTGGGGCCGCAAGGGCCTGATCGTCACCGGCATGTGGGTGCAGGCCGCAGGGCTTCTCACTACCGCCATGACGCGCGATTTCGGCTGGTGGCTGCTGGCGAGCCTGCTGCTCGGCCTCGGCACGGCGATGGTCTATCCGAGCCTGATCGCGGCGGTATCGGACGCCTCGCATCCCTCCTGGCGGGCGCGCTCGCTCAGCGTCTACCGTTTCTGGCGCGATCTCGGCTATGCGGTGGGCGCGCTGTCGGCAGGTCTCATCGCCGACTTCTTCGGCTTCGTCGCGGCGATCGGATCAATCGCGGCGCTTACCTTCCTGTCGGGCGTGATCGTGGCGGTGGCGATGCAACAGACGACAGCGCTAACGCCGGCACGAAGCGACGGCTAGCCGCTGCAAGAAAACCCGCGTTTACGATATCCGAAGCTTCATGCTGCTAGGGGTGAGCCTGTCCGGTACTATGGGGCAGGTGAATTTTCCTCGAGATCGTTCATGAGCAGCCCGATGCGCATGCCGTGGGTGGACACGGCAAAAGGTCTTTCCATCATCCTGGTGGTGATGATGTATTCCGCCTACAACACCGGTGAATATACTGGCGGCGTCGGCTTTCTCAACTATGTCATCGGCTTCGCGACGCCGTTCCGCATGCCGGAATTCTTTCTCATCTCTGGCCTGTTCCTGTCGCAGGTGATCGACCGGCCGTGGCGGCGCTATATCGACCGGCGCGTCGTCCACTATCTCTATTTCTACGTGTTGTGGGCAATCATCTCGATCGGGCTGAAGATCGGCATCTTCAGCCGCGATCCTGCCGGTATGCTGCATGATCTCGCAATGGCTGTCGTCCAACCCTACGGCGTGCTGTGGTTCATCTACATGCTGGCGGTGTTCGGCCTCGTCGCGCGCGTCTTGCGCGAGCTTAACACGCCGCACTGGATTGTCATCCCGGCCGCCGCGGCGCTCCAGATGTGGGCGCCGCATTCGGACAGCTATGCCCTCACGCAATTCGCCGCCTATTTCGTGTTCTTCTATCTCGGCTTCGTCATGGCGCCGCTGGTGTTCCGGCTCGTGGCATGGACGCAAGACCGTCCGGCGATCGCCGTTGCGGGCCTGGTCGGGTGGGCGGTCGTCAACGGCCTGCTCGTCTATTCACCGGGCTATGCCGTCGAGCCCGTCGGCATGCAGATGGGCCTGGCGGCATGGCCGCCGCTGCATCTTACGCTGGCCGTCGCGGGCGCGGTGGCGCTCTGCGTCGCCGGCGGCTTCCTGTCGAAATTCGCCTCGATGGAATTGCTGCGGTGGCTCGGCGAGCATTCGCTTGTCGTCTATGTCGCCTTCACCATCCCGATGTCGATCTTCCGCGGTGCAGCACTTGCAAGCGGCCTTCTGACCGATACCGGCATGCTCAGCCTCGCGGTGCTGCTCGTCTCGGTCGTCAGCCCGGTCATTCTCTATTTCATCGTCAAGCGCACCGGCTTCGGCACGTTCCTGTTCGAGCGGCCGGCCTGGGCGCATATCGACAGACCGAATGCCGGCCAGATCTCAAACAAGAGCGTTGCCCGGCCGGCGCGCGAGGCGGCCTGATCCAGAAGTAGGCCTAGCTTGCGATCATCATAGCCTGTAGCTGTTTCCGGTCCTCTTGGGACCATTGGCTGGGGTCTTCACCATGCGCGGACCTGGCGTGAAGCTCAACGTGCTTCATCACCTCTTCCGCGTTTTCTGCCGTGAAGCTCCCGGGACAGGCTTCCATTCCCGGATAGTCCTTGCACCGATACGTGTACGCCATCGCTGCCTCCCTTTTTAGGAAGACCTAATGGAGCGACGGGGCGCGACCTTTGTCAATGGAACTGAGGCGGTGTCATTCTAACCGTCATAGGGCCGAGATCCCGCTTGGTGAGCGTAACTTCCCGTCAGCGCCGGATTGGCAGCTCGGCCTACCGGCTATTTGCTGACGGTCGAGTCCTGGTTGTATCCGGGACGGCGCACGGCCTTGATCTTGCCGCTGCTGCCGCCTCCGCAGAAGAAGCAGCCGCCACCATCGGATTCCAGTCCCGACACGCCAGACGGCATCGTCACCTCCTGCAGCACGTCGCCTGTCTCGGGATCAATGCGCAGCAGATCGCCCTCCTCGCCTTCCCAAGTGGCATGCCAGAGCTCGCCATCGACCCAGGTGACGCCGGTGACGACGCGTTTCGACTCGATGGTGCGGATCACCTTGCCCGTTTCAGGATCGATCTGATGGATCTTGTGCGCCCTGTATTCGCCGACCCAGAGCGAACCTTCGGCCCAGGCCATGCCCGAGTCACCGCCATTGCCGGGGGCCGGAATGGTGGCGACGACCTTGCCGGTCTTCGGGTCGACCTTGTGGATGCGATCCTCAGCGATCTGGTAGAGGTGCTCGCCGTCGAAGGCGGTCCCGGCATGCGAGGCGACGTCGATCGATCGCACGATCGCGCCGCTCTCCGGGTCAAGCGCCTTCAGCTTGTCGCCGGTGGCGAACCAGACATTCTTGCCGTCATAGGTGACGCCATTGACGCGCTCGGCGTCCGGAAAGGGTCCATATTCCCGTAGGATCTCAGCAGCGGCTCGTTTCATTTTGATCTCCATTTGAACAATGGCCGCAGACTAGTCGCTCGGCAGCGGCCCCGGGAGTAACAAGACGGTCGGGAATCCAGTCATCGGTGGCGTCATCCAGCGGCGCGCCCTGCCGCGCCCGACCGCTTGCACCTTGTCCTGCGTGGAGAGCTCCTCCAGCGCCCGCTGCACGGTGCGCGCGCTGGCGCCGAGCGCGATCGCCAGCGCCGAGCTCGACCAGGACTCGCCGTCGGCCAGGAAGGCGAGCACCGCGCCGTGCTCCTCCTCGACAGGCGGCGCCAGCACCACCACCTCGGCGGCATTCAGCGGGGTGATCGCAAAGCCGGCCGCCGTTGCGTTGATTTCGGCCAACGCGCTCAATTCGGCGCGCAGCCGCCCCATCTCGACCCTGAGTCGCGCCCGATGCGATTCATCGGCGTGCCTGGCGCGGAAGGCGCGCCTCAGCAGCACCTCCCGCGACGCATCGGCCGACCAGGCTTCGGCCAGCGTGCGCGCCAGCGCGAACAGCACCGGCCGCGTCGCCAGCGAGACGACCGTGTCGGCTTTGCGCACGACATTGCGGCAGGCATCGACGACGAGCGCGCCGGATGCGAGCAGCGCCTCGACCTCGTCGAGCTGGAGCGGCGTCTCCAAGCCGTTCGCCACGAGCCTAGCGACGGGCGTATTCAGCACCAGCGACGCGCTTTCGACTTCGGCCTTCAGCGCAGGAATGTTGGCTTCGTAGGCCGCGAGCGCCGCCCGGCCAAGCGCCGCGCGCGCAGCCTTCGTCCGCAGCCGCCTGACCGCGATGCCCGCCGCCGCGAGCTCATGCGCGACGCGCGCGACCGGCGGCAGAGGCGCCGGATCGAAACCGGCGAGCAGGCGCTCGGCCTCATCGAGGCGGCCGATCAAGATCAACCGACGGGCCTCGAGGCTGCCGGCATAGGCGGCATTGACCCGATCGCCATGCGCTCGAAGCGTAGCTCGGGCGGCTCGCAACGCCTTCTCCGGCCAGCCGAGATCGCGCGAGACCAGCGCGATCTCGGCCTCGGCGACGACACAGCGAGCACGCGCCACCGCCTCTTTCGGGCTGAAGGCGCGGGCGGCACTTTTCAACAGTGTCTTGGCCTTGGCGAAATCGCCGAGCTGCGCCATGGCAATGCCGCGCAGCGCCAGTGCCGGCGCGTCGTCGCGCAGCGCGACGCGTTTCAGGGCGCCGAGCGGGTCTCCCGACGCCAACGCCCGGCCGGCGGCATTAATCAGCGAGTCCATGCAATGCCTGCTTCTGGGGCCGCCGGATCAAATCGCGTCACACTTGTAACTCTCACCATCGCGCCGTCCGGTCCTATGTCTGTTCGCGTCACCCTCAACCAAACCGAAAGAATGAGCAATGACCCAGCAAATGCACACACCACCGGTCGTTTCGCCAGAAGCCTGGGAAGGCGCATACGAAGAGATGCTCGTGAAAGAAAAAGCCCTCACCCGCGCCCGCGACGCGCTCGCCGCGGAACGGCGCCGCATGCCATGGATGCTTGTCGAGAAGGACTATGTGTTCGAAGGCCCGAACGGCAAGGCGAGCTTGCTCGACCTGTTCGAGGGCCGCCGGCAGCTGGTCATCTACCGTGCCTTCTTCGAGCCAGGCGTCTATGGCTGGCCGGAGCACGCCTGCCGCGGCTGCTCGCTTGGCGCCGACCAGGTCGGCAACCTCGCCCATCTCAATGCCCGCGACACCACGCTTGCCTATGCCTCGCGCGCGCCCCAGGCCGATATTCAGCGGCTGAAAGAGCGGATGGACTGGAAGATGCCCTGGTACACCATCACCGACAGCTGGGATAAGGATTTCGGCGTCGACGAATGGCACGGCCACAACGTCTTCATCCACGACGGCGACCGCATCTTCCGGACCTATTTCGTCAACAACCGCGGCGACGAGGCGTTCGGCACGGTCTGGAGCTATCTCGACGTCACGCCGCTCGGCCGCCAGGAAGTCTGGGAGGATTCGCCCAAGGGCTATCCGCAAACCCAGACCTACAAGTGGTGGAACTGGCACGACAGCTATGAGGAAGGCGCCGCCCCCGACCAGAGATGGGTCGAGGTGTCGGACGCCGGCGAAGCGGCGTTCCGCAACAAGAACGCCTGAGCGTGAAGCGACTCTGGCGGCATCGACCGCGCCGCCAGAGCCGATCTTTCCCGAGAGCCTGACCAGTTTGGAAGGTGGAGATCATGAGCATCGACAATCCCGCCCCTCGCCCGGCCGGCCTGAGCGGCTTCGGCGTCGCCGACTGGCTCTGTCTCGCGGCGGCCCCCACCTTCGCGATCATGGCGCTGCTGACGGCTGCCTATGGCGGCCAGGACATGACGTGCATGTCCGGCCCCGCGGCCTCCGTGCTCAGCGGCATGGTGCCGATGTATCTGTTGATGGCCGCCTTCCACCTTGGGCCGTGGCTGCGGTTGGTGGCGAGGCGAGCGTAGGATTTGGCACCGCAGCGAATGACGACCGCACAGGCCTAAATGCCCGCTATATGCCAGGAGCGGTCACCTGCCACACCCAAATGCCCGGGGAGATGCGGCCGACGCATTAACACTTGCGTCGTTCGCGGCGCTCCTCTTTCTCATGGCCTCGCGCGATAATCGCTCAAGCGAAGCTACGCTGCCGTATGTCAGCCTGCGGGGTCGTGGCGGCGCGGGAGACCGGCCTGATGTGGGCGAACGTACTGCGGGCGTTCCAAGCTGGAAATGCTCTTATGAGCGCCGGGGAGCCATCGAGCCGGATGCGATCCTCGCGGGTGGCTTGGGCCCAGCTGAGTTGGCCGGCGTGCCATTTGACGAAGGCTTCGGCGTCCGCCGTGATGTAGAGGTCCTCGTCGAAGCCGGGGTTTCTTTTGCAGATTTCCGTGTCTCCGAGCTCGATGAGTAGCCAGTAGCGCTCACGGTACGGTCGGCCGGTGAAGTCGAAGCGGATGACGACACGTCGATCCGGGAGTCGGTCTCGGCGGAGCGCGTTGCTCATCGACCACAGGGCCACAAAGGGGTCGAGGTGCTCGGGCGCGATCTCGAGCCAACGCGCACCCCACTCGCCAAGCGACTGGCAGACCGCGAAGAGGTCGTGGCCCGCCGAAGTGAGCTCGTAGTGATGTCCGCGCCCGTCGGGCTTAGGCCCCGACTCGACGACACCGAGCCGTTCCAGCTGCTTGAGCCGCTGTGAGAGCAGGGTACGGGAGAGTCCCGGGGCGCCCTCCAAGATCTCGCTGAAGTTTCCGCAGCCAAGTTGCAGGTTGCGGATGATAAGCGGCGTCCAGCGCTCGGCGAAGATCTCGGCACCGCGAGCGATGGGGCAATACTGGCCGTATGTCCTCATGACGCCAGTGTCGCGCGCCCGCCTTCGATTGTGAAGTCCAGATTTTTGACTGTTCGGCCGCGCTCCGCGGTGGTTCGATGGCCGCCGAGAAAAAGGAGGACACGATGACGACACCGACGATTGCGGAAGTCGGCCGCAGGAGCAAGGAGTCAACCGTCGTGGAAATCGACGGGTTCCGAGGTCGGCTGATCAGTGCCGACCATGCCGACTATGATATCGCCCGTGCAATCTGGAACGGTGCCATCGACCGGCGCCCGCGCCTGATCGCCCGGTGCATTGGGACTGCCGACGTGGTCGCGGCCGTGCGTTTCGCACGCGACCACGATCTGGAGATCGCAATACGCGGCGGGGGCCACAACGTGGCGGGCACCGCCGTTTGCGAAGGCGGGATCGTCATCGACCTCTCGGCCATGAGGGCCGTGCGGGTCGATCCCGCCTGCAACAGGGCCTGGGCGCAGGGTGGCGCGCTGTGGGGCGACGTCGATCACGAAACGCAGGCGTACGGTCTGGCCACCACCGGCGGTATCGTGAGCCACACCGGAGTTGCCGGGCTCACCCTGGGCGGTGGCGTCGGCTGGCTGATGCGCAAACACGGCCTCACGGTCGACAACCTTCTCGCCGTCGACGTCGTGACGGCCGATGGCGAGTTGCTGCAGGCATCCGAGCACGAGAACCCCGACCTGTTCTGGGCGTTGCGAGGCGGCGGCGGCAACTTCGGCGTGGTCACTTCGTTCGAGTTCCGCCTCCACCCCGTCGGGCCCATCGTCCTGGCGGGACCGATCCTCTGGGATACAAACGACGCGGGCGAGGTCCTCCGCTTCTACCGCGACTTCCTCCATGACGCTCCCGACGAGCTCGGCACGGTCGTGAGGTTCGGCGCCGCGCCACCATTACCGGTCATCCCCGAGGATCTGCACTGGCGCCTGGTGATGATGATCGGTACCTGTTTCGCCGGGCCGATCGCAGACGGTGAGAGGGCGCTACGCCCGCTCCGCACATTCCGGACTCCCCTCCTCGACCTGGTCGGGCCCGCGCCGTATGTGGGACTCCAGAGCGCGCTCGACTCGACTGTCGTCCACGGTTGGAACTACTATTGGAAGTCTACCCACCTCCCCGAACTCCGCGACGACCTCATCGACGTGATCAACGAGCATGCGTTCTCCTGCTCGTCGCCACGGTCGTACGTGGCGATGTTCCATCTGCAGGGGGCGGTGAGCCGAGTCGCCGACGGCGCGACGGCGTTTGGGAATCGGCAGGCGTCGCACGCGATCACCCTCGATGGTGTTTGGCAGCCCGGCGAGGACTTCGGAGACCACGATACCGCTTGGGCGAGAAGGTTCTTCGCCGCCCTCGGCCGCTTCCGCGAAGGCGTCTACGTCAACTTCCTCGGCGACGACGAAGACCCTGACCGGGTCCGCGAGGCGTATGGCGACTCCGTCTACGACCGGCTAGCGGAGGTCAAGACCATGTACGACCCCGACAACGTCTTCCATCGCAACCAGAATATCCGCCCGGGTTGAAAATGGGAGGTCCGACGGCGCCGGCGACGCTTGAACGGTGCTGCGTGCTGGATGAGGTGCAACGTCGCCGGATGCGCTTGGGTGGGGTGCATATCGGACGCTGGCGCCGCGCGGTGCTCTGACGGTTCGGCGCTCGGTCTTGGCTGGGCGGATTCAGGGCGGGTGACGCGACCCGATTGGCGCGACCAGGACAACAGCTTGGCTACCAATCCAGCCTCCGATCACCCGCCAAGAGCTTTCCCCGTCTTGCACTGACCACCCGGATTGCCTTCCGCTCGTCCTCGCTCAATATTCGGGCCGATGTTGCAGGCGATAGCGAGTCACTGGTCTACACTTATCCTTCTCCTGTCGTTGGCGATGGCGGCCGTCGGTATCGTCCACGCCATCATGACGAAGGAGGACGTGCGCGCCGCCACCGGCTGGGTCGGCGTGATGCTGCTGTCTCCCTTCCTCGGCGCGATCATCTACGCCATCGCGGGCATCAATCGCATCCGCCGCGCGACGATCAGCGCCATGCGGCCCGTCACCGGCGAGGCCGCCGAGGCAGGGCATGACCGCGACGTGGCCATGGAGGCGTTGATCAGCGCTCAATATGGCCAGCGCTTCATCGGGCTGAAGACGCTCGGCGACAGGGTGGCGCGGCGGCCGCTGACTTCCGGAAACTCGATCGGCGTGCTCAACACCGGCGACGAGGCCTATGCGGCGATGTGCCGGGCCATCGACGGCGCGCAAAAAAGCGTGCTTCTCGAGACCTATATTTTCGACAATGACGCCGTCGGCCAGCTTTTTGTCCAGTCGCTTGCCGGCGCGGTCAAACGCGGCGTCGCGGTGCGCGTTCTGATCGACGCCGTCGGCGTGCGCTATTCCGTGCCCAGCATTCTCCATCAGCTGAGGGAAGCCTACGTCGCCGTCGACCTCTTCAACGGCAACATCGTCATGGGACTGAGACTTCCCTATGCGAACCTCAGAACCCACAGGAAGATCCTGGTCGTCGACGGCATGGTGGCGTTCACGGGAGGCATGAACATCCGCAAGGGATTCTCGGCCGAATTCGCCGGCTCCGACAGTTCCAGGGACACGCATTTCGAAGTCACCGGGCCGGTGGTAGCCGACCTGTTTTCGGTCGCCGCCGAGGACTGGCGCTTCGCCGGCAACGAGGCGCTGAAGGGCGACATCTGGCAAGTCGAACGAGCCGCGCCCCCGCCCGGCCAGCCGATGCTGGTTAGAGCCGTGGCGACGGGTCCGGATGCCTCGAACGAAACCAACCACAAGCTGCTGATGGGCGCCTTTTCGGTCGCCCGCAAGTCGATCCGCATCATGTCACCCTATTTCCTGCCGGACCGGGAGCTGATCAGCGCGCTGACCACCGCCGGCCGGCGCGGCGTCGAGATCGACATCGTCGTGCCGGCGGTGAACAACCTCTTCCTTGTCGACCATGCGATGACGGCGCAGTTCGACCAGGTGCTGAAGCATTATTGCCGCGTCTGGCGCCACGAAGGCCCGTTCGACCACTCCAAGCTGATGGCGATCGACGGCGTATGGGCCTATATCGGCTCGTCAAATCTCGATGCCCGCTCGCTGCGGCTGAACTTCGAGATCGACATGGAGATTCTGGATGCCAACTTCGCCGCCGAGATCGAGGCCCGTATCGGCGCCGCGATCGCGTCCGCCCAGCCGGTGACGCTGCAGACGCTGAAGGCCCGGCCTTTCGTCATTCGCGTTTTCGACCGATTGCTGTGGCTGGGATCGCCCTATCTATAGGCAAGGAAGACGAGCAGCAGGAACCATGGAGAGAAACGGACGCAGCCTTCCGGAGACCGTGCTTCTGTCGATCCGCGGCAGAAAGATGCGCAAGGCGAAAGCGACGCCGCCCAAACGGGTCGGCGGCGCCGAGATGGTGGTCGCCTCCTACAATGTCCACAAATGCATCGGCACCGACCGCAAATTCGACCCCGAGCGGACCGCGCGCGTCATCCGCGAAATCAGCCCCGACGTGATCGCGCTGCAGGAGGCCGACAACCGCTTCGGCGACCGCGCCGGCCTGCTCGACCTCAACCGTCTCGAAATCGAAACGGGGCTGGTGCCGGTACCGGTCACCGGAAACGGCAAGGCACATGGCTGGCGCGGCAACGTGCTTCTGTTCAAACGCGGCACCGTGCGCGACGTTCACCAGATCAAGCTGCCGGGCCTTGAGCCGCGCGGGGCGCTGGTCGCCGAGATCGACCTCGACGAGAACCGGGCGTTGCGGGTGATCGCGGCCCATCTCGGCCTGTTGCGCCGCTCGCGCTCGGAACAGGCGCGCGTGGTGCTCGATATCATGAGCAGCGCCGATGAAAGGCCGACGCTCTTGCTCGGCGACCTCAACGAATGGCGGCTGGGCAACCGCTCGGCGCTCAACACGCTGCACTCCACCTTCGGTCCGCCGCCGGCGGTGCCCACCTTTCCGTCGGGCTTACCCGTGCTGGCGCTCGACCGGATCATGGGCAACCGGCACGGCATGGTTTCCGCCGTGGAAGCGTATGACACGCCGCTGTCGCGGGTCGCCTCCGATCATTTGCCGCTCACGGCTTACGTGCATCTGTAGCGGAGCTAAGCGCTGGCCGCCGGCGCCATTGGCGGCCCGACGATTTCGGCCTCATAGCGGGCGCTGACGCGCTTCAGGGCTTCGATGTCCGGCGGGCTCGCGGGCGGCAGCCCTTCCGCCTTCGCCGGCCGTCCGCCGTGAATGAAAACACCCTCGCCGCCACCCGGCGTCAGCAGCGTCAGCATCCGCGCCGGCTTGTCGCCCTCGACCACGAAAGTGTGGGGAACGTTTCTCGGCAGGAAGACGAATGAACCCGCAGTGGCCCGAAAAGTGCGATCGCCGCATTTCATCGTCAATTCCCCTTCCAGCACGTAGAAGGACTCGTCCTCGCGGCGATGGACGTGGAGCGGCGGCGAGAAGCCCGGCGCAATCAGGGATTCCAGCAGGCCGAAGCCGCCTCCGGTGCTGGCCTCGGTGGCTTTCACCGTCATGCGGTTTTACGCGGCGATCGCGCTGCTTGCCCGAGGCGAGACGCCGACCGTCAACGACGTGGCCGCCGCGGCCGACGTCTCGCGCCGAACCGTCTATCTTTATTTCCCGAGCTTCGATCAGCTGCTGCTCGATGCAACCGTTGGCGCGCTCAGCCAGGCGTCGGTCGATCGCGCCATCGAACAGGCGAGCGACGACGGCGAAGCGCGCGTGGAGCATCTTGTCCGCGCGCTACACCACGTCAGCCCTGAGGTCGAGCGTCTCGGGCGTTCGCTGATCCGGCTGACCGTCGACACGAATGGCGCCCCGGCCGAGAAAGGCGTGCCGCGTCGCGGCTACCGCCGGATCGAATGGATCGAGTCGGCGTTGTCGCCGTTGCGGGACCGGCTGGACCCGGACCGCTGGACCCGGCTTGTGCAGGCGCTGGCCATGGTGATCGGTTGGGAAGCGCTGATCGTCCAGCGCGACGTCTGCGGCCTCGGCGCGACGGAGGGCGAGGCACTTTCGGTATGGGCGGCGAATGCGCTGGTGAAGGCGGCGCTGGAGGATGAGCGCAATGCTGGCGCTCCAGAGCTAGAGCGGTTCAAGATTTGACGGAATCGGAGGGGATTCCCGATTTGTCG